>JAIMAD010000044.1 GCA_023512145.1 Bacillus sp. (in: firmicutes)
ATATTATCGAATACTGTCAATTAGAGTCAAAGAATTATTTTTATTTTTTTATTGGGTAAAAAAATGCACATAATGTATTTTTTCTTGTAGAAGGAATCTTATTAGAAGTGGCAAATAACATATAGTTAAAAGTTGAGGTTGATTTTTATGATGCCGAACACTCGATTGCGAGGAAGGATGGTCATTTATTCGTAGGTCTTTAAATAACTTAGTAACCAAAGTGAACAAGGATATTCTAAATAAATTTTGATAAAGCACTTCAAAACAGGCATTTTATATGGGCACAAACAAAAAAGCACGCAGGTTTTCGCGTACTTTTTATTATGCTTATCATATATAAAATATTTGAAGTTTTAAGAAGACATTTTTACTTTCTTTTCTGTAATAGTCCATTTACCACGGCTCGTGCTAATTACCAAGTCATTATAGGCTAAGACATTTAAATCCCGTTGGATGGTGCGAGGAGTGATACCAAATTCTTCTACAAGTTCCTTTGTTGTGACCGTGCCGTTGTTGCGAATAAACATGTAGATACATTTGATGCGGTTTAACATCCGGTTAGTTGAAGGTTTCAAAGAACCACTCCCTATCCTTTTTTCAAACCAATGGCAAAAACCTACTACCGACAGTTTATTGAAGATTTCTCTTCAGGAATATGCAGTTTTCTTTTCCGCGCAAACATCTCCTTTTAATGGAAGGATGCAATGGGCACTTAGATATCATCCATCTACACATATTGTACCCAAAATTTTTGATATTTTCTACCATTATACTCGATTTTACATAAAATATTCTGTTATTTATACTAATTGTTCGCTTTTTCACTCTCCTTTACCAAATATTCACTATAGTTTATGGGCAATAAACATTGAATAATGTTGATTTAATTGAATTTTTAGTGAAATACTTTTACTTATTTCCGCAAAATGGTAAGCTTCCATAAAATATTTTTTTAAGAAGCAAAATTGCTAAGATATTTACAATAATGATATTGTTAAGGTAGTACATAGATTACATATAGGGGGTAAACACAATTGACAGAGATTAATTGGTTGAGTGAAGTAGAAAAAAGAAAAGAGGCCCTGATTCAGGACACACAGGATTTATTACATATTAAAAGTCTATTAGATGAGAAAAATACATCTGTGGAGGCACCACTTGGGAAAGGCGTTAAACAAGCACTTGACTTCATGCTAAACTTAGGTGAAAAAGATGGATTTATTCCAAAGAATGTAGGGAACCTGGCAGGACATCTTGAGTTTGGTGAAGGAGAGGAACTACTGGGAATTCTTTGCCATGTCGATGTTGTTCCAGAGGGAGATGGCTGGTTAAGCGATCCGTTTGGAGCAGAAATTCGCGATGGGAAAATATTTGCTCGCGGTGCATTGGATGACAAGGGACCGACAATGGCAGCGTATTATGCGATGAAAATTGTCAAGGAGCTCGGTTTGCCACTTTCGAAACGTGTGCGGATGATTATTGGCACCGATGAAGAAAGCGATTGGCGCTGTGTGAATCATTATTTTGAGCACGAAGAAATGCCGACTTTAGGATTTGCTCCCGATGCTGATTTTCCCATTATCAATGCTGAAAAAGGCATTGCCGATTTTGATATGGTTCAGAAAAAGTTTGGTTCAGAACAAACGGAGGAAGCAGTTGAAGTTGTTAGCTTTGAATCCGGAAAAAGATACAATATGGTTCCTGATTATGCTAAAGCAACCATCATTGTTAAGGACAACCAAGAGGATTTGGTCCAGCAATTTACGGATTTCATGAAGCAGTACGAAATGGACCATGGCAGCCTTCTTGAAAACGGATCCTTAATTCTAGAAGTGAAAGGTGTGTCAGCACATGGAATGGAACCGAAAAATGGCAAAAATGCTGGCTTGTTTTTAGCAGAGTTTCTATCTAAACTACAATTAAATAAGCAGTCCTTACATTATTTTCAATTTGTTTCACGTTATTTCTTTGACGATTCAAGGGGGGTAAACCTTGGTGTTGCCTATGAAGATGATATTTCCGGAGAATTAACAATCAATCCTGGAAAGCTTTCCTATACCAGCGAATCTGGCGGAAGAATTGGCATGACATGTAGGTATCCCGTTACAAGCAAAATGGAAATAACCAAAGCAATACTTGATAAGCTTTTACCGAATGAAGGATATGCAATTGAAAATTTGAAAGATTCGAAGCCACATCATGTTGATGAAAAGGAATTCCTTATTCAAACCTTGAAAAAAGTATATGAATCACAAACAGGGGAGAAAGCCGAATTGCTTGCGATTGGCGGTGGGACCTATGCCCGTTCACTTAAAGCTGGAGTTGCATTTGGTCCGTTATTTCCGGGTAGAGCAGATATTGCCCATCAAAAGGATGAACATATGTTTATTGAAGACTTACTAAAAGCCACGTCCATTTACGCACAGGCTATTTATGAATTAGCACAATAAGAAAAAGCAGCTGGCCCTTGCGAAGTAAACGAATCGATTCGCTAGGCCAGTAGTCAAAGTAGAAATTTTTATACAACAAAAGGAGATATGGGGCATGAGCTATGCAATCTTAAACGGGAAGATTATTGAGCGTTCAGAAGCAAAGGTGGATGTGGAAGACCGTGGCTACCAGTTTGGCGATGGGGTCTATGAAGTTATTCGTGTCTATAATGGGAAAATGTTTACAGTAATGGAACATTTGCATCGTTTCGTTAAAAGTACGGACAGTATTGGCATTACACTTCCCCATACGATAGAGTATTTAACAGAATTACTTGAAGAGCTAATTGTAAAAAATAATCTCCAATTGGGAATAATTTATATGCAAATTACAAGAGGAGTCGCAGCACGTAATCATGCCTTTCCGACGAATGATGTTGTACCAACCCTAGTGGCTTATACGAAGGAAGTAACAAGACCAATAGAGAGCTTGAAGATGGGTGTGAAAACACTCCTAACCGATGATATTCGATGGTTGCGCTGTGATATTAAAAGTTTAAATTTACTAGGGAATTTGTTGGCAAAACAAAAAGCCACTGAAAATGACTGCTTTGAAGCGATCTTGTATCGCGGTGGGGATGTGACTGAAGGAAGCTCATCAAATACATTTATCGTAAAAAATGGAGTTGTTATCACCCATCAATCAGACCATCTCATTTTAAAGGGGATTACAAAGGATGTTATTTTGGATATATGTTCAAAAAATAAGATCCCTGTAGAAGAACGAATCTTTACGCTTGATGAATTAGCACAAGCGGATGAAGTGTTCCTTTCAAGTACCACTGCCGAGGTCATGCCAACGATTGAAATGGATCAAAAAATAGTTGGAGACGGTCTTCCGGGACCTACGACAAGAAAATTGCAAGAACTGTTTGAGCAAGAAATCGAAAAACAATGTGGAGTTCTGATAAACAGGATTTTAGCTTAAAGGAAAAGACGTGCATGCAGGATAGGGCTGCACCACGCCTTTTTTAAAAGATAGGTCCTGTTCTATTAATCTGTTGATATGCTAAAACGATTTAAGGGTGTTGCAACGAAAATTTGCAACACTATTTGGCGTGGTTTACTTTTTTGGATACGATTGCATTTGATACAGATGAACGAAGCATTCCTACATAGAAAGGTTTTTGGGAATAATTGTCGAAATGTAATCTATAATATGAAAAAATATTTGCTCATATCGAGGATAAGAGCAGAAATACGATAAAAGACGTATTTAGAGAGGGAAGATAAGATGATAAAAAATAAAGCAGCACTTATTGGTTCAGCTGTGATTTTATGTATATGTATGTATTTATTTTTTCCATTTCCTAATAATGAAATGTTAGACGCACGTTCTTCATTCATGTCATTTCCAATCAGCAATCAAGATGGGTATATCCTGCTTGGTATAATTGGGTCCTTTTTGTTTATAATAGCCATGATTTTACTTGTCATTGGCATAAAGAAATATCATTTTCGAACGATAGTCATTATTGTAATAATATACGCATTTTTACCAATGCTTCTCATTACGGTGTACCAAGAAACGTTAGCAAGAGGCATTATGGCCATTTCATATGGTGGGAATGGCACGTGCAATTTTGAGTCTGTGAACGATGACTTATTAAATGGGGAATGCAACTTCATGCTACATAATCGTAGCAATGAAGATGTGTCATTTGAGTTGGAATTTTTAGATTCATTTTTAATGGAAGATGAAGTACGAATAGAGTCACTCATGAATTTAGGCGGTCCATATAGTATTACGATAAAAGCAAATCGTAAAAAGTCTATTCAACTGAAGGAATTACTTGAATTATCAGATGATGCAAAACATATTGACGGAGGAACATCGAATAATATTCATTTTAAATTAATTGACGGGGAGACTAAACGAACTTTATAGAAGATGATTCTCTATACGAAAAGGCGGGTACAATTTTTAAATATTTTTTTCATTGATTTAAAGAAAAGCATATTCGACATCTTGTCGAATATGCTTATACTTTTCGGTGAAATCAACACGATTTAAGCTTTTCTTATTCGAACTCAAATAAATCACTTGATAAATACCTTTCCCCTGTATCACAGGCAATACAAACGACAACATCATTAGGAGATAATTGCTTCGCTACTGCTATGGCGGCAAAGCAGGCAGCGCCAGAGGATGGTCCGACGAGAATTCCTTCTTCCCGCGCCAATCTACGAGTTATATCATAAGCATCCTCATCAGAAATTTGATGGATTTTGTTGTATACCTTTTGATTTAGGATGCTTGGGATAAAGCCTGGGCTCGTTCCGACAAGTTTGTGTTTCCCAGGTTTCCCACCTGATAAAACGGGTGATCCTTTTGGTTCGACGACATGGACTGATAAATTTTCATAATGTGCTTTTAAGGTTTCCCCTGTTCCCGTAATTGTTCCACCAGTTCCAGCTGTGGCAACAAAGGCAGCAAGCGGCTTGCCGATTTGCTCCATCGCTTCGATGATTTCAACAGCGGTCGAGAAGCGGTGTGCATCTGAGTTTGCCTGATTCTCAAACTGCATCGGAACAAAACTATTCGGGATTTCACTGGCTAATTCCTGGGCCTTTTTAATAGCGCCAGGCATTTTTTCATCCCCTGGGGTCAGCACAACTTCTGCCCCGTAAGCCTTTACAATATTAATCCTTTCTTGTGTCATCGTATCGGGCATAACGATAATGGACCTGTAACCCCGTGCCGCAGCATTCATGGCTATCCCAATGCCAGTATTCCCACTTGTCGGCTCAATGATTGTCGAACCTTTTTTTAGTTTACCGTCCTTTTCTGCTTCGATAATCATGTTAAAAGCAGCACGATCTTTAACACTCTTACTTGGATTATAAAACTCCAACTTCAAATAAACGGTGGCCCCGTCTACTGGAGCTATGCGATTTAGTTTTACTAGTGGGGTATCCCCGATTAATTCGGCAATATTGTTAACAACTTTCATAGAGGCGACATCCTTTCCACACCGTGTTTTAAATTTGTATTTTTACGTTTACTTTCTTATCCTATCAGAATTTATATCATTGCACCTTGGAAATTCAGTACAAGGCAGCCAACGGGTAGTGTCCTTCGCGCTACTCCCTACGATTGCCAACATTGATTCGCTAACGCTCAACGTGTTTCCTTTATCTCAGTCGATGCACTTCAAGCCATACGGCGTAAAACTGGCACCTTGCGCTTTTCTTATCATAAATAATATTTACCTTAATGTAAAAAATATCAGATAATTATTCATCAGCAAATAGATACAAAAAGATACAAATACATACAAATACATACAAAAAGGTAAAAATAGACTAAAATTAAAAAAAGGAATGAATAAACCAATGGAACAACAAACTCATTTTTTCTTTGCCGTTAAAATTCCTGAAGAAACAAAATTAATTATCAAAAACCATATTGAAAAATTAAAAGAAGTTATCCCGTTTAGCCGCTGGGTCCATCATGAGGATTTGCATATTACTTTGGCTTTTTTGGGTTACGCTCCAACATCGATGCGAGATGCTGCCGTGAACAATGTTAAAGAGGCAATAAAGGCAATGGATCCACTAACATTGCAAATCACCAAACTTGGCTTTTTCGGAAGTATGGAAGCACCACGTGTATTTTGGGCAGATACCGAGGAAAATGATGCGTTACAAACAGTCAGAAAGGAAGTATTCTTAGCTTGTGAGCAGGCGGGGTTTCAACTCGAAACAAGACCGTTTCGGCCCCATATTACGCTGGCAAGAAAATGGAACGGGGCTATCCCCTTGCAAAGGGACGTACTTAATGATCTCTGGGACAGAATCCAGCCCGAACCATTCCAATTTGAAGTGCGAGATGTGGTCTTATACAAAACACATCTAAACAAAACACCCAAGTATGAAGTGGTGAGGGTATTCCCATTAAATAGTGTAAAGGCATAAAATATATATAAAAGGTTGGTTATATGAAACACATTTATTTTATTATCAATCCAGAAGCTAGAAATGGTTATTGTCTGAAAATATGGGAAAGAGTTGAAATTCAACTAAAGCTCGAGCAGGTATCCTATCGTGCTGTTTTTACTGAAAATCCTGGTCATGCAAGTATCCTTGCCAAGGAAATTGCAACAGAGAACAACGAACAAAAGATTATTATCGCTGTTGGCGGTGATGGAACGTTGCATGAAGTAATCAATGGCATAGCCAAAGAAAAGAATGTCATCATTGGATTTATCCCTGGAGGGTCTGGGAATGACTTTTCAAGAGGATTTCTAATCCCAACTGACCCAGTGGAAGCATTAAAAGTGATTTTAGCTATTATGAAGGAAGAGCCAACCTTGGTCGACATTGGAAAAATTACGATGGAGGATCAGACACCACATTATTTTATTAACAATATGGGTGCAGGGTTTGATGCTGTCATATCATATGAAGTAAATCAATCCAATATGAAAGGGATATTAAACAAACTTTCGTTGGGCAGGTTAGTTTATGTTTATTTTTTATTGAAAAAATTATTTACTTATAAAACTACAACAATTAATTTATCAATTGACGGTAAAATGCATATATTTGAACAAACATGGTTTGTTACTGTATCCAATCAACCATATTATGGCGGTGGTATGAAAATTGCCCCTGCGGCTGTACCCGATGATGGGCTGTTTGATATTACTGTTGTCCATCAGTTAGCCAGATGGAAACTGTTACTCGTGTTTATTAGTGTTTTTTGGGGTAAGCACATTCATTTTAAAGAAGTAAAAACAGACATAGGAAAAGTTATTACCATTCAATCCATGACAGAATTGTTTGTTCACGCGGATGGAGAGCATCTCGGTAGTACACCATTGTCTATTCACCTTCAAGCGAAAGAATTGATGATGTTGACAAAAAGACGCAGTTGATTTGAAAGAGAGGGACTCGAATGATTTCTGCTGATCGAAATTTTCTTGCCTACTTAGATGAAATGAAAATCATTACGATTCTTTTACCACTTTCCTATCATCATGGTTTGTCATCCTCTTTCTGGATTTTTTGTGATTTTCAAGCACAACCATTAAAAATCATCAAGAAGTGTCAAATAGAAAATAAGATGAAATATATTTGTCAGCTTGAGGAGGATATTTCTTTTGGCAAGCAATATTTGATAATGGATATGCATGGTGGGAAAACAGATTTGCAAATTGGTGCAGTAATTCGAACAGAAAGCTTTGATGAATTGTTCTTTTATGATGGCAATGACCTTGGTGTGACCCATACTTCCGACCAACAAACTTCTTTTAAACTTTGGGCACCGACAGCCACACAGGTCAAATTAAAATTAATGCCACCAAACAGTAATTTTTCAGAAATTGTGAAAATGAAACGAGAAGACCGGGGTACTTGGTCCATTGCGATCAATCGTGAAATAGAATTTTGGTGCTATAGCTTTCTTGTCCTCATTAATCAAGAATGGCGTGAGGCGATAGATCCGTATGTTTTGGCGATGTCAGCCAATGGGGAGCAGGGCGTCATTGTGAAGCTTGAGGAGTCAGCTAGGGCTAAGCCCGTCTTACCGCCAATTGAAAATCCTGTTGATGCAATTATTTATGAAACACATATCAGAGACTTTACCATTCACCCAAATAGTGGCATAAAAAATAAAGGGCTATATCTTGGTGCAAGCGAGCTAAACACCAGGGGGAAAGACGGTGAACTGACCGGATTATCCTATTTGAAAGATTTGGGTATTACCCATATTGAATTCCTCCCCTTTCATGATTTTGCCAGTGTTGATGAATTAGACCGACAGATAAGCTATAACTGGGGCTATAATCCCCTTCATTACAATGCTCCTGAAGGCAGTTATTCAACAGATCCAAACAATCCTTATTCAAAGGTGATTGAGTTAAAGCAATTAATTGATAGAATTCATAGTATTGGCCTTCGTGTTATCATGGATGTGGTTTATAATCATGTCTATATACGGGAGAATTCTTCTTTTGAAAAAGTAGTCCCGGGTTATTATTTCCGTCATAATGAAATTGGGTTGCCTTCTAACGGTACGGGTGTTGGGAATGATCTCGCATCCGAACGAAAAATGGTTAGAAAATATATCGTTGATTCAATTCGCTATTGGACCCAAGAGTACCATATTGATGGTTTCCGCTTCGATTTAATGGGCATTTTAGATGTAGAGACAATGACAGAAGTAAGAAAAATTTGTGACAGCGTGGCTAAAGATATCCTCATCATTGGTGAGGGGTGGAGTCTCAACACACCACTGCCAGTAGCACAAAAAGCAACAATCGTCAATCAGGCAAAATTACCGCGAATAGCCCAATTCAATGATCAATTTCGTGATTGTATCAAGGGAAGTACGTTTAATTTGTTTGATAAAGGTTATGCCTTGGGAAATGAGCATTACATGGAGGCAGCTAGTGAGGTTATAACTGGTAGCATCGGCTTAAAAAAGTCAGGATTGGGGCTATTTAATGAACCGAGCCAATCAGTGAATTATGTTGAATGTCATGATAATCATACAATGTGGGATAAACTGCTGTCTTGTCTCCCAGATACCGACGATACTATCCGTTTTAAATATCATCGTCTCGCCACAGGAATTGTCATATTATCACAGGGAATTCCCTTTCTTCACAGTGGTCAGGAATTTTTTCGAACAAAACAAGGGGAAGGTAACAGCTATTGTTTACCAGATAATATTAATCAACTTGATTGGGATAGAAAGAGTAAGTATAAAGAAAATGTAAGTTATATCAAAGGGCTTATTCAAATTCGCAAATCGTTTCCATGTTTCCGTTTGAGAACTGCTAGTGAAATACATCGTTATATCCACTATTTACAGGTTACTGCTCCGTTGCTTGGGTACAGGTTTGAAATGGATGATTATGAAGTTATTCTGTTGATTAACCCTCTTTCAAAGGAGCAATTGATTTCGATTCCTGAAGGTGAATGGGCTGTACTAGCAGATGATGGCTATGCAGGAATTTCTTCTAAAGGAGATTCGCTAAAGGGAGAAGTTAGCGTTGAACCAGTTTCGTTAATTATTTTATTGAAAAAATAGTTTTATCAGATTTACTTGACGTAAAAAGGTAATTGGAGATAAAATTATTTATTAAGATAGCTACGTGTGTGTAATGGTATCAATAGCTTTTTTTTTAGGGAAAATGATTAACTGTTGATGTGTTTGTGGTTAGTTGAAACCTTCCGGCAGCACAGGTTTTACTTCTGAACATAATGGGGTAGTATCCCATTAGAACGGCATAAATTGAAGGTGAGCAATTTTGAAACATATATTAGGACAAGAATGGGAAATAACTCCGGCTGGAGGCGATACAGGAGAAGCCTTTTTTGCTAGGTATAAAAATCAAAGGCTATTTTTAAAGCGTAATTCCTCTCCATTTCTTGCAGTCCTCTCGGCAGAAGGCATTGTCCCAAAGTTAGTATGGACAAAACGATTGGAAAATGGAGATGTAATAACAGCACAAAAGTGGCTTTCTGGTCGAGTATTAGAGCCGTCAGAGATGACACAGGACCTAGTAGCCAGGTTGCTTAAGAAAATTCATCGCTCAGAGCCAATGCTCGCGATGCTGAGACGAATTGAGAATTTAGCATTACTGCCAGAGACACTTTTTCAAACGGTGATAAATAAGTTGGATGAAGAGGTTCTTTCCTTATCAGAAGTACAAAGTACACTTAGTTTTTTAAAAAAGGAAGCCCAGAATGTACAGTGTGAAGAGAAAGTAGTTTGTCATGGTGATGTAAACCATAACAACTGGCTGCTTACGGAAAACAACCAGTTGTACCTGATTGATTGGGACGGGGCAATGATTGCTGATCCCGCCATTGACTTAGGATTGCTGCTTTATTGGTATATTCCAAAAGAAGACTGGAATGATTGGCTTACCATGTACGGAAAAGAACTTACAGATCATTTAAAGGTAAGAATGAAATGGTATGTCGCACTGCAAACCTTATCTTCAATCCAATGGTATAAAAGCAAAAATCGCTCCCAAGAAAAGAACAAATGGATCAAGTTCTTAGGCGAGATTATTTAGTTAAGAAAACTGACCAATATCGATTACCCATTGTGATAAGTTTTCTTGGTTAGCTAAAATATGTTGATTTAAATCAGCGGTTTCGGCACCGCGCTGGCCGTAAAAATACACTTCCTGCAAAATGTCTTTAACATTCTGATCAACTTGTGAATTTACCATCAGGGATTTCACTAAACGTTCTAGTTGTTCACATTCTGCTACAGACCCACAACAATCTGTTTGATGATTGTATAATATATCTGTTAATAATGTAACTTGATCACCATGACTTAACGACATAAAAAGTACACCCTTTCGGAGTGGGAATTAAAAAAGAATTCACAGTTAGGTTGTGGATTCTTTTTTAAGTTTATGCATGTTTTATTTATCTAACTTCAGCGCCTTAGGGCCAAGGGTATTAACTCGCCTGAACTTAGATCATCCATTTTAATACTTCCAGCAAATGTTGCTTGCATGGTAATTGTTTGCATGATATGTTTTGAATAATAATTTTAATTAGGAGTGTCATTAATGAGAGTTAGGCATAAACCTTGGGCAAAGGGTAAAATAGAGCAGTATCCGCAATATATTGTTGCCAATCCAGAACAAAATAAGGGGAAATGGCACGAAATATTTGAAAAAAATCAACCGCTTCATATTGAAGTTGGAACAGGAAAAGGTCAATTCATAACAGAAATGGCAAGAGCAAATCCGACTATTAATTATATGGGGATTGAAATATACGACAGTGTCATCGTAATTGCTTTAGACCTATTAATTGAAGCTGATTTACCAAATCTTAAACTAATGCATGTGAATGCAAACGAATTAGCAAAATACTTCACGAAGAATGATGTAGACCAAATGTACTTGAATTTCTCTGATCCATGGCCTAAAGCCCGTCATGAGAGAAGAAGATTAATGTATAAAGATTTCTTAAAGCTTTATGAGGATATTATGGTCAATGGAGGAGAAATCCATTTTAAAACGGACAATCAAGGGTTGTTTGAATATTCTTTAATGAGTTTTTCGGAGTACGGATTATTATTAAAGTATATAAGTCTTGATTTTCACAAAAGTGACTATGAAGGCAACATCATGACAGAGTACGAAGAGAAGTTTTCAGAAAAAGGAAACCGCATTTATCGCTGTGAAGTAAAATTTCAAAATTAATTTTGGGACAGTTCTTTAATAGAACTGTTCTTTTTATTTCTCCAAATTAACAGACAATGCTAAGATAAAGAAAAGGCGCAGAGGGGATGAATAGATGGAAACATTAAAAATTGGGGACGTTAGTTTAACATGGTTATCTGGAGGGATAACGAATTTAGACGGCGGTGCCATGTTTGGCGTTGTTCCCAAAGGATTATGGTCAAGGAAATATCCACACAATGAAAAAAACCAAATTGAGCTACCAACAGATCCGTTCCTAATCCAAATGAATGGGAAAAATTTATTAGTTGAATCTGGTCTAGGAAAAGGGAAGTTAACAGAGAAGCAATTAAGAAATTTTGGTGTCACCAGGGAATCAGAGCTTGAAACTTCTTTTGAAAAATTAGGTTTAAATGCTGAGGAAATCGATTATGTCTTAATGACCCATTTGCATTTTGATCATGCTGGCGGCCTAACAACCCTTAAGGACGGAAACTATGTTTCAACTTTTCCCAATGCAAAAATTATTACCTCAAAGGTAGAATGGGACGAAATGCGAAACCCAAATATTCGTTCAAAAAATACATACTGGAAAGAAAACTGGGAAGCAATTGAAGCGCAGGTGATTCCTTTTGAGGAAAAATGGTGTTTAGAGTCTATCAGTATGTTCCATACAGGTGGACACAGTGATGGACATTCGATTTTAATCATTGAGGATGGTGGCGAAATGTCGATTCATATGGCAGACCTCATGCCAACACATGCACACCAACCTGTTTTATGGGTCATGGCCTACGATGATTACCCAATGACCTCGATTGCCGCAAAGGATAAATGGGTTCCCTATGCGCTTGAGAAAAATGCATGGTTTACATTTTACCATGATACATTCTACAGGGCAGTTAAATGGGGAGCAGATGGAAAGGAAATTGTCGAGAGCATTAAAAGGGAAAGCTAAAAATGAAAGTAAAGCTTCCTATGCGCGGATGTCACTAGTTCCTACCGCTAAACGGTAAAATAGCCGTATCATATAGTAAGATACGGCTATTTTTTTGCTAGGATACTATTTTACTGGGTAAAGCTTGCACATCTAGTAGTGTTCCGGTTGAAGCATCTGCGATAAAGTCGTGTTGTTCATTTCTACCGTTGTTATTTCTAAAGATACCGCCCTTATAAACACGATAGTTTATTTCATTTTTTTCATATGGTTCAGCAACCATATGAATCCATGAACCACTAATTGGTCCATTCTGTTTAAATTGTTTTTTCACCTGTTCTAAAACCTTTTCAGGTGAAACATTTATTTTTTTGTCTAGGATTTCCTTGGCGGCAAAACCACCGATTAACCCAACCGACATGCCGAGGAAAAACGATTTCCAGTTCATTAAGCAAAGACCCCCAAAAAATAAAGTAGAAAAGAATTAATCTAAAAAATTTCTCTCTTAAGTATATCGTATATGCTGGTGGGAAGAAAATAGTACGATACCCAAAATGAATTGTTGGTAAGAGTCAGAAAACTTCTGTAAAATAAACAAATATACATAAAAGTACAGGAAAATACCAAAAGGAGCCTCTAAATGAATAAACAAACATTAAAACTATTTCAAACGTTAACAGAACTACCAGGTGCCCCCGGTAATGAACATTTAGTAAGAAATTTCATGAGGGAACAATTGTCCAAGTGCACAGATGAAATTGTGCAAGATAATTTAGGCAGTATTTTTGGAGTGAAAAGAGGAAATGAAGCAGGACCAACCATCATGGTTGCGGGACATATGGATGAAGTGGGATTCATGGTAACAGCGATTACGGATAATGGGATGCTTCGTTTTCAACCGCTTGGCGGATGGTGGAGTCAGGTTCTTCTGGCCCAGCGTATACAAGTGATGACAAATAATGGTCCTGTAATTGGTGTTGTGGGTTCGATACCACCACATCTTTTAGACGAAGCCAAACGCAACAAACCAATGGAAATTAAAAATATGCTCATTGATATTGGAGCCGATGACCGTGAAGATGCCGAAAGAATTGGAATCAAGCCTGGTCAGCCAATCCTGCCAATTTGTCCATTTACTCCAATGGCAAATGAGAAAAAGATTTTAGCAAAAGCTTGGGATAATCGCTATGGTTGCGGTTTAGCCATTGAACTACTGCAAGAACTTAAAGATGAAACATTGCCAAACATTCTTTATTCGGGTGCAACGGTCCAAGAAGAGGTAGGCCTACGTGGTGCGCAAACTGCTGCCAATATGATTAATCCTGATATCTTTTTTGCGCTTGATGCGAGCCCTGCAAATGATATGACAGGGAGCAAATTAGAATTTGGACATTTAGGTAAGGGCGCATTACTCCGTATCCTTGACAGGTCAATGGTAACACATCGAGGTATAAGGGAGTTTGTCCTTGATACAGCTGAGACACATAACATTCCTTATCAATATTTTGTTTCACAGGGCGGAACAGATGCGGGGCGTGTCCACCAATCAAATCAGGGTGTTCCAAGTGCCGTTATCGGTATTTGTTCGCGCTATATTCATACACACGCGTCAATCGTCCATGTAGATGATTATGCAGCAGCTAAAGAATTAGTTGTCAAACTTGTTAAAGCATGTGACAAAACAACGGTGGATACCATCAAATCAAACAGCTAATCCTTCTGGGGGCATTAAAAATGCCCCCTTTTCCTATTGAGTTGTGGAAAACTACTCGATTTTTCAATTCGCTGTTAAATAGGCTAGATTCGCTGATAAAACAATGAATTCGCAGATAAAGCAAAAAATGCTGATTGGATGTCACAAAGATAGGTCCAAAATTACCCTTTTGGGAGATCCTTTAAAAAACGCTATAATATTAACAAAATATTTATTTCCAGGTCTTATTATCAAGGAGTTGTATTCATAAAAATAATCATCGGTTCAAAAAACCCAGCTAAAATAACGGCAGTAAAAAATAGCTTTCAACTAATAGAAGCAGAATTTGTATCATTAGATATCCCTTCGAGTGTAAGCGAGCAGCCCTTCTCTGATGAAGAAACCATTCAAGGTGCAATCAATCGGGCCATAGGCGCCCTCAAGCAGGGCAAGGGCGATATTGGAATTGGGCTCGAAGGTGGCGTTCAAGAAACCGGCCATGGTCTTCTCATTTGTAATTGGGGAGCTCTTAGAACCAACGGAATGGATCCGATTATTGCTGGTGGTGCAAGATTTCTCCTCCCAATGGAAGTGGAAACAAGGCTTAGGGCAGGAGAAGAACTAGGTCCTGTTATGAACGACTTCGCAAAAATAGAAAATGTGAGCAAACACGATGGGGCAGTTGGGATTTTTACAAATGGATTGATTAATCGTGTCGACATGTTTACCCATCTAACAAAGCTGTTAGTGGGACAATATACCTATAAAAAAATGCAACTTAAAGATTAGTCATCTTTTTTGACAGCAAGAGCTGACAAAGGACTTGTCAAGTGAATATTCCGAAAGGTATGATATTGATAAGACTATGGTCCTAGAATGTAAAATTGTTTTTAAACTTTTATTAGTCTAGTGGAAGCGACTAAAAGGAGACTAGTGTAACTTCGCTAAACAGCCGCTTAAGCTTTTCTAAAAGGGAGGCGAATGAGTTGAAATTCATCAAAATCATGACGATTTTTATGATTGCTCTATTCTTGCTAACTGCTTGTGGTAAAGCTTCGTTAGAGGAAGAAAGTAAAGAAACCATTAAAATGGTAGAAACAACGTTTAAGGAAAAAGTAAAAAAGGTAAATAAAAAGAGTGGAGACATTCAATTTTATTTACCTGCAGGTTATGAAATAAAAGATGAGTCACCTAATAATATTATTTTGAAAAAAGGTGCTAAAACCTTTATTCTCTTCAGTAATCCACAAGAAGATACTTCAAGTGAAATCGTTTATAAAGCAACAGTTGCACAATACGAGAACCTTGATACAAATGAAAAATTTACCTCTCCCAATAAACTTGGCTTTTTGACTATTAGTCAGCTAGAGGATGGTCTGTTTGAACTGACCATTGGTGTTGGTGAGACAAAAATAACGACACAAGTCAAAACGAAGAGTTTAGCAGATGATTCAAAGGCCATGATGGAAATCGTTAATTCTGTCGAATATTCAAAATAAATAAATAAATAAATAAAGGTATTCCCGCACTATTTTGTTTGTCAAAATTATTGTTTGGGTATGATAAGCAAGGGCATATTGTTGGACTGATTTGCACAAAAACTGTTAAGATTTGAATAGAAGCATTAAAATGTTGTTAATAGTAGTATATTCCAACGGAGGCGTTGAATTTGAAAAATTTACAGTCAATGGAACAATTTGAGCAACTACGTGACCAAGGAAAAACTATTTTTATGTTTTCTGCTGGCTGGTGTCCAGATTGCCGGGTCATTGAACCGCTTTTGCCAGAAATAGAAGCTAAATTTGCTGAGTATACATTTATAC
>JAIMAD010000452.1 GCA_023512145.1 Bacillus sp. (in: firmicutes)
ATTTATATCTTCCCAGGACCTCGTAGGCAATGACACGTTGTTCATCGGCACTAAAAATCGGTTGAAAATATGGAAAAACATTTTCAAGATTCGATAGAATTTCCAAAGCATCCATCCAAGTACCTCCAAAAAAGTAATATTCATCCCGTACACTTTATTCTAGCTACTCATTCTTTTCCAAAAGGATACCATTATAGTGGCGGAGAAACAATCAAACAATAGTGGTAAGCCTGACACAAAGGAGGAAAAGATTTTGAAAATTGTTTTCATTTTAGCATCAATTCTTCCAATGTTTGGATGTAGCCCTTTCGCTAATGACACGATAATACACTCAAAACAACTAACGGCACAGCCCAACACATCTGTTATTGTGGAAGAGAACAAACAAAACTTATCCACAGGTAAGGACAAGGTAAACAATGTACCGGACAAAATAACCGCAAAAAATGAGCTGATAAGCAAAGTTAACAATGAAAAAGGTGATTTAGTAAGTGTCCCAAAAAATTCAGTAATGCTTAATGTGGTGTTAATAAACCAAAACCCTGAACTAAGATATGGGTGTGAAGTAACAAGTCTTGCAATGGTACTGAATTACGCTGGTGTAAAAACAAATAAAATGGAGCTGTATCGTTCCATTCAAAAAGACCCTGACCAACTTACCAAATCGCAAAGAGGTGATATTTTACATTGGGGCAACCCGAATGATGGATTCGTCGGGGATATGACAGGAAAAAGAGCTGGGTATGCTGTTTTTGATAAACCAATGATTTCCTTAATCAATAAAAAGCTCCCTGGCAGAGCGGTTAATTTAACAAACCAGCCATTTGATCAAGTATTAGCACATGTCTCTGCAGGATATCCAGTGGTAACGTGGACCACCGGTGATTACCGTCTTCCTGATCGGTGGGAAGGATGGTATCATGGGAAACAATACATCAAGACTCCACTTGATTTACATGCCGTCGTTCTGGTAGGTTATGATGCTAATTATGTTTATTTAAATGATCCCCTTTCAGGAAAGAAGCAAGTAAGAGTAGGGAAACAACAATTTATTTCTTCATGGAAAGCGCTACAAAGCAGAGCCGTAAGTTATAAATAAAATCGAAAAACGAAAAGCAGCCAACTAGGCTGCTTTTTATGCATATTTCTTATATTTTTGAATATTAAACATACATATAACCTTTTTACTTGCAATATTTACTTCTATTAACGAAAATACAAGCAAATGGATGCTCTAAATGGACCGTAATAAAAAAGACAGGTTGGTAAAAAACATGGATGAAAAACAGACAAGGAGAATTTTTCTTAAACGTACCTTTGGTTCATTACTAACCATTTTGGGCTTAAGTTTCGGAGGCTATTTTTATGCCAATCGAATTGAACCCTCACTACTTGATATCCAGCAGCAGCAAATGAAATATCCATACATTCCGTCTAGCTTTGATAGTGTGAAAATTATTCAATTTAGTGATACCCACCTCGGTTTTCAATACACTCTCAACCAATTCAAAAAACTAGTAACCAAAATAAATAATCTTAAGCCAGATATTATTATCTTTACAGGTGATTTGATGGACGAGCCCAATAAGTATAAAGAACTTAATAAACTGACAGCACTTTTAGAAACATTACAGGCGCCACTTGGGAAATACTGCGTTTTTGGTAACCATGACCATGGTGGCTATGGTTCTGAAATTTATCGCAATATTATGGAATCCGCTTCCTTTACGCTTCTTTTAAATGAATCGAAAAAGGTAAAAATAACAGATAGTGTTCACATTTATTTGCTTGGTATTGATGATGCCATGTTAGGAAATCCTGATTTACTCTTAGCATTGAAATATGTGCCAAAAGATAAATTTACTATTCTTTTATCGCATGCACCTGATCTTGCAAAAACAGCCTCACACTATCCAATTCACTGGCAGATTAGTGGGCATAGCCATGGTGGTCAAGTTAAATTACCAATTATCGGGCCACTTGTGACACCTCCCTTTGGTCAAATTTATCCTGAGGGTCTTTACTTGATTGGTGAAAATAATCCATTAAACCTTTATGTCAATAGAGGAATCGGCACCACCCGTCTCCCCTTTCGTTTTATGGCAAAACCGGAGTTAACTGTTTTTACTATAAGTTCACAGAATTAGAGTAAAAAATCCTTATCCACTTCCAGATAAGGATTGTTAGGTTGACTGACTTTTTCATTCCTTCATGAAAAATTTCTGCTCAAGCACTTCTGCCGGTACCGGTTTTGAAAAATAATATCCCTGAATTTTATGACAACCAGCCTTTGCCAGAAATTCAACTTGTTGTTTATTTTCTACACCTTCAGCGACTACTTCCAGTCCTAAGCTTTTTCCAAGATGAATAATCGTGGATGTAATCGCTGCATCCTTTTCATCTACCAGAATATCTTTAATAAATGACTGATCAATTTTCAATACATCAATCGGAAAATTTTTCAAATAACTCAATGATGAATACCCGGTCCCAAAGTCATCTACGGAGATAGAAATACCAAGCTCCTTCACTTTCTTTAGAATGGGGAGGGTTTCCAACGTATCACTCATAGCTCCCTCGGTGATTTCTATTCCTAATGAGAATGCCTGAATCTTGTACTTCCTAATCATGGACTGAATGAAGTGAACAAGATTTGGATGTTGAAATTGCTTTGGTGAAATATTTATGGCCACATGAATATCGGTAAAGCCCTTGTCATTCCAGCGTTTAATTTGCGCACAGGTCTGTTCGATAACCCAATTACCTATTGATATAATAAGGCCTGTATCTTCTGCCAGTGGAATGAATATACTAGGCGAAATAAAACCAAACTCTCTATCATTCCAGCGAAGGAGCGCTTCGAAGCATTTCGCCCTACCAGTGGTTAGGTCCATTTGTGGTTGATAAAACAGAGAAAGTTCATCTTTGTCAATTGCCTTTCTAAGGTGTGTTTCAAGCGTAACCACATTAGTGAAAACAGAATTCATATCTGTCCGGTAGAATTGATAATGGGCTTTTCCTTTTTCTTTGACCCGAAAAAGGGCCTCATCAGCATTCTTGATAAGCATTTCAGCATCCTTCCCATCATCGGGATACATGCTAATTCCAACACTTGGCGAAATATAATACTCTTGTGAATTAAAATAAAAGGATTGGGAAAATGCAGAAAAAACTTTTCGAACAAAAGGGATAGTTGCCTGTCGATTTGTATTTAGAAGCAAAATATTAAATTCATCTCCACCCAGGCGATATATAAAGCAACTTTCATTTTGAAACTTTACTAATCGATCTGCTACCCTTTTTAATATTTCATCCCCCGCTAAGTGTCCGAGTGTATCATTCAAATCTTTAAAACGGTCCAAATCAATTATAATTAACGCAAATTCTTGTGTTTTATTTGGAGGTGAAAAAATATGTTGATGTAAATGCTCTAGCAGTGCTCTTCTATTTAACAAGCCCGTCAGTTGGTCATGAAAGGCCAAAAATTTGATCATATCCATGTTTTTAGCTTGTTCGGATAAATCCTTGAAAATGAGATATACGCCGACTATTTCTTCATAGACTACGATAGGCGCTGTTTTTATATGAACAAGTAGCAATTGTCCTTTTCTATGCATGATTTTACAATCTAGTGATTCAAGAGCGTATCCCGAACAAGTTTTTTCAATTAAAGCTTTAAACTTTTCCAAATCATGATCATTGATTATGTCATAGATTGATCTATTTGACATTTGTTTTTCCGTACACCCTGTCAACATG
>JAIMAD010000453.1 GCA_023512145.1 Bacillus sp. (in: firmicutes)
GGACATGAGTAAGAGCACCTCAGATGCTTTTAGCACTTTAGGTTTAGACGTAGATAAAACGTCAATGAGTTTTGCTAAAGGTGGAGCAGAGGGAAAAAAGGCCTTCGAAGAAGTTAATAAAAAATTATTTGAAATGGAAGACCCATTGGAACAAAATGCTGTTGGAACCGCACTATTTGGGACGATGTGGGAAGATATTGGAGCAAAAGGTGTAGAAGCTTTAACAGATACTAGAGGTGAAATTTCCAAGACAAATGATGCCTTAAAGGGTATAAATGACGTGAAATATAATTCTTTCGGGGAAGGGCTCGAAGGTATTAAAAGACAATTAATAACGGGGATTGCGTTACCAGTTGGCGAGGAAGTTTTGCCGAAATTAAATGAGTTTGCGAGCACTTTAAAAGAGAATATCCCAGCTATAGTTGCAACTGTAACACCATTAATAAATGGTCTGGTCAATACGATTAAATTTTTAGCAAATAATTTAAATATTATAATCCCCATTTTAGGGATCGTAGCCGGAGTTTTTGCCACACTGACCATAATTAGTGGAGTGACAGCAATAGTAACTGTCGTAACGGGGGTAATAGCGGTATTAGCGACAGGGGCAGTAGCTGCTACTCCACTTATTGGTGGGTTAGCAGCGGTAATTGGATTTATTATTAGTCCGGTTGGCTTAGTTATTATAGCAATAGTCGCATTGGTAGCTGGGTTTGCCCTGTTATGGACACATTGCGAAGGATTTAGAAATTTTTGGATTGGACTATGGGAAGGTATAAAGGCAGCGACTAAAGTTACCGTAGATGCTCTTGTTAACTTCTTTACAGTTACAATACCTGCAGGATGGAACTCTTTGGTGGCTTTTTTTACTGGAATACCTGCATGGTTTAGTGGGTTATGGGCCGGAATTAAAACAAGCACAATGAATATTTGGAACAGCATTAAAGTATTCTTTAGTGCCGTTTGGAGTGGCATTGTATCCGGAGTAATGGTAATAGTAAACCCATTTATAGTAGGAATAACAAATATATTTACTAGTTTAAAAGCAGGATTATCAATAATTTTCGAAGGAGTAAAGCTATATTTCACGGGAGTTTGGAACGCGATTAAATTAATCTTTTTAGGACCTATACTCCTAATATGTGATTTATTAACTGGTAATTTTGGAAAAGCCAAAACTGATTTAATCAAAATATTTACAGGACTCCAAGAAGCATTCGGACAAATATGGGCAGGAATAAAGTTAATATTTTCCGGTGTAGTTACTGCAATAGCGGGATTTTTAACATTGCAATGGAACGGAATAGTTAATATCGCAACAAAAATTTGGAATGGGTTAAAAACCTTTATGAGCGGTTTATGGGAGGGTATAAAGGCTACTGCATCAAGTGCTTGGAATGGTTTAAAAAGTACAGTTTTAAATATATGTATCTCTATTGTAAGTGGTGCAAAGAGCGTATGGGATGGTTTAATTAGCTTTTTCACGGGCTTACCATCAAGATTGATGTCGATAGGTAGTAATATGTTTACGTCTATGAAAAGTGGTGTTACAAGTACGATAAGCGGTGTTACAAGTGCTATAAAAAATGGCTTTAATGATGCTATATCTTTTGTAACTAATCTACCAGGTAAAGCAATTGGATGGGGAAAAGATTTTATTCAAGGTTTAATCGATGGAATAACAGGCATGATCGACAAAGTAGGTAAGGCTGTTGAAAAAGTAGCTAAAAAGATTACAAGCTTTCTGCATTTTTCGGTACCGGATGAAGGACCTCTTACTGAGTACGAGTCGTGGATGCCAGATTTTATGGATGGTTTAGCAAAAGGGATTTCAAATAGCAAAAATTTAGTTATAGATGCAGTAAAAGGATTAAGTACTGATATCGCCATCGGTATGAGTTTAAGCCCTCCAATGTTAGGTGTAGGTAGTTTTAGGAACGGAAATAATGGCACTGTTTCTTCCACATCGAATAAAGGAGTAAATGCAGCTACTCTAAATACTAAATCTATTACAAAACAACCTGTTATTATGCAAGTCGTAACACCTGACTTACGACAATTGGCTCAGTGGATGGTAGATGATATTACTACTTTTCAAGAATTTAACTTAAATAGGAAATTAGGGTTTGGAGGGAGGTAGTTTCTTTGTCTGGGATGACATTTAGAGGAATTCGAAAAGATTACGTAACAATCCTTCGGGGAAGGAAACGACCTCCATGGGCACCAATTAAAAGAAATATACTAACGATTCCAGGTATGCAAGGAGGCTATCTGGAAAGCACAGACGTACTACCAAGACCAGAAATCGTACCGATTATGATTGAAGCTAATAACATGGCAAATCTCCAGAAGATAAAGGAGGATCTTGCCGCATGGTTAATTACAGACCAACCTCAAGAACTCATTTTTGATGATGAACCTGACCGTACGTATTTTGCGATTGTGGATGGTTTGCTTGATTTGGATGAAATGATCCGAATTGGGCAGGGAACCGTCACTTTTTTATGTCCAGATCCATACAAATACAGTACAGAAAAAACGGCCAACTATGCCAATGCGGTTGCTATCCAATTAAACGGCACTGTTGAAACCTATCCGACAATTAAACTGGACATTAGTCAAGACACAACGTTTGTCGCGGTATCTGACGGTGAAAAAATAAATATGATTGGAAGCCCAATTCGATATGAAGAAACAATATTTGAGCCAGAAACACCAATCCTAATAAGCTCTTGCACTACACTAACAGGTTGGACTAATTCGTCTTCAGTAAGTATAGAGGGTGCAGATAAATTGGGTGTTCTTAAAACCAATGGGAATGACTTTTATACGGATGATTACGGCTCTATGGTAGGTCCTTGGCATGGACCAGCAATGAAAACAAGCCTTGGACAAGTCCTTCAGAATTTCCGGTTTGATGTGGGATTTTCAATGCAGAGTTCCCCCGGCAACAATCAAGCAGGAGGAATCGAAGTGGCTCTATTAGATGTCAACAACAAAATTGTGGCAAAAGTCGCTCTGACAAAACATTATGGCACTCTTAACAATCTCTATAGTCGTGTCAGGGCTGGAACAACAGCAATAGGTCATGACGTAATCTCTGAAGGTCAAGCTATCTTCAAGAGTGCTGTTGGTGGGATTTTCCGCGTTTCAAGAAAAGGAAATGTGTGGACCGCTCAAATCTTTTATGGCGAAGGTGGAGTATTCAAGTCGAAAATCCTCACAACTTGGACAGATAACGAAGCTATGGCTGTGACTCCTGTTACTCAAGTACAATCGCGACTACTTCAGCGTGGGGATTTCCCACTTGTTGATCAAAAAATTGCAGATATCAACATATATCGCCTCAATGCTGCCGGAGCTGGGCAAGTACCAATCATAGCTCGAGCAGGGGATATTATCACGTTCGATCATAAAACAGATATTATTCTTAAAAACGGGCAACCATTTTTAAAAGAAAAAGCGTTTATTGGGGAGTATTTCGCATTATCACCTGGTGCTAATGCAATAGTAGCTGAGCCGTCGGATAGCATCAGTAATGTTGAGGTTAGGTGGCGCGACAGATGGCTCTAGTGCATATTTTAGACAGAAAAACAGACGAAATCATCGGCACGCTCAATCATAAAAATGTAGAATACTGGGGAGCCACAAGAAAAGATTCATTGGAAAATGAGAATAAGTTTGATTTTATAGCAAATGAAACACTAGAAAAATCAAGTTTACTTGAAAAACTAAACCGTCTTCTCATTACCGATGAGG
>JAIMAD010000454.1 GCA_023512145.1 Bacillus sp. (in: firmicutes)
GGGTATAATTGATGAGGATTTGTTGGAGACGTCGCTATTTGGGAGTCACTTAATGCTTTTGGATATCACTTTCTCTATTAAGGTTCTTTGTGACCCAAACTAAATAAAAAACGGAAAACGGTCGCCAATTGTGATCATTGGCGACCAAAGTACTTTCAATTACACTGGGATTTCCTCAGCTCTTTTATTTAACATACCATTATGCACATGAATCTATAGTAAACAACCGTAAATTTTCCCATTTATTCGACTACCACTAGGTTCTTACATTGTGCCATAACCGGTGGTTTTTTCCTTTTTCTTAGCCTGGATTTACCATAGGGGAATGTTCGTAAAAAGGTCACCCTGTCCCCTTCTTTCAAGGCAAAGTTTTTCATCAGCTCAAAGACCTCCTTTTTTGAAAGGTTACGTTTGCCTGGTAAAATCTGTAGTGACTTTCCCTGGTAGGTGAGTTGGATGTGGTCATCACGGTAGCGGATCGTTACAATTGTTTTTTTACAAACTGGGATGGTTTGATATTCCTTGGTTTTGATTGGTTGCGGTGTTTGCTTTGAAAGTAAGAGTGCATCGTGAAAACTTGGTTTATGGGTAATCCTTAACTCTTCCTTACTCATTTGTTTTCCAATAAATATCAGTAGATTTCTATTCTTCAAGTAAAATAACCCCCAAATATTACAATTACTTACAACAACTTTTATTATTCGACGATAATTTTCTTTTTCCTGCTAGTGAAATGTTACAATTTTACATATTTTTGAAGGATCTGTTATGTAAACTGACGCGTTTTTATCGAAGAAATGAGAGGAACTGCAATTTAGTTTCACTTCATTTATCCAGAAACATCACTTGGTCAATCTGATAATCAGCAAAAAAGGCCGCTGAACAAAAGTTCAGCGGCTTCTCAAAAAAAAACAGGGGGTTTTACACTTAGTTTATCCCGTTGGACGCTTTTTATACATGACTATTTTAAAAATGATCACCTTCAAAAAGGGCAACTGTCCCCATTAATCCAGAAAAAATTCCGGCAAGTTTCTGCCGGAAGAAATGGGGTAGTGACGGAGAAATGATTGATTTTTTTTAAAAAAATAAATGCGGGGTTTTCTTAAAAAAAATTGCTGATTCTCTTATCATGGAGTAGTGGCAGAGGTGTATTTGTCAAATAGCGTCGCTTTTTGACTTGGGGTGCTTTCAAAAACGAAAAGGAATGGTCACTACTTCTTCATGTGGTGGTGCGGAGTAAATTCTGTTAAGCTCGGCATTTTCCTTGATCACTTGCTGTTGCTCCATGATGAGCCATTCCAGTTGACTGACCCGTTTTTGCAGACTGTCGACATTTTTATTTGCGTTACCGACCATTTTTATGAGACTACCTAGTAGTTGTTCGAGCTTATCAGCATCATTGTCATACCCCAATCGTCGTTTCCTCCCTTTTTTGCTCTGTGATGACATCATGGCGCTTGCTACTGAGGAAACGGATTGTTTCTACCACCACCTCTGTGACGTACACCCTTTTTCCCTCTTTGTTATCGTAATTGCGGGTTTGCAAGTGGCCCGTTATCCCAACGACAGCTCCCTTGCGACAGTATTGGCACGTATTTTCAGCTGCCTTTCGCCATAATGTGCAATTTACAAAATCGGCATCTATCTCTCCGTTTTGGTTTCGAAAGTGCCTGCTCACCGCCAATGTGACGTGGGCCACGGGTGTCCCTTCATTGGTCATTTTTAATTCCGGATCTTTTGTCAATCGCCCGACTAGTGTGACTTGATTTATCATTTTTTCATCTCCTTCCTTGTTACTGGCTTTATCATAGCGCCAGTGTTCCACCCTTGTAAAATTGCAAAAAGGCCGTTTTTGAGCCTATTTTTGCTTGAAAAACAGGTTATTTCTCCTTTTCCTGTAAAAATGTGGGGAATTATTTTTCCAAAAAACTGTTAATCCCTATTTCGACAAATACTTTTCGACATTTGCTTCTGCCACCCATATGATATAATTTAGAAATAAGAAACTATACGCGCTGTGAAGCAAGCATGAATGAATTACGCTTAACAGGCCTTGGTGAGTTTTCCAAGACTGACTTGGGCTCCTTGGTCCGCTACTCTTGGGCAGTTAGCGAAGAGTAAAATTAACTAAAAATTGGAGGATGACATGAAATCTTTTAAGTTATACTCATTGGATGTAGTGGAGGATGACACTACGGTTGAAGTCCCCTTAGTTGATGGTTTGATTATCAATAAGGAAGATGAGCACTCCAACTGGCTGCTTGAGGCATACACGGATTTGTCCCTCTACGATTATTTCAAAAAAATTTCCGAACAGGATGGCGACATCATCATTGAGGCCGTCATAACTAAGAAGGAGAATTCACCAGCTTTTTTTCAAACAAGAATTTGCTCGTTGATTAAATTTGAAAAACATTTGAGCGTGTTGTTCGAAGGCATTATCCGCCGCACCAGAAGGGACTACTCCGAGCTTTTGCTCGAAAGTCTTTTGCAAAGGGGTTTCGAAGGTCCTGCGCTCCTCACTGAATTTCAAGATAAAATGAAAAGCAAACCGAAGCTAAAAGTAAAAAGCAAGTAATTGTGGCGAGAATACCATCAATAATCAGCATTTGACCAGTCCTAGGACTGGTTTTTTTGTCGACTATAACAATTGCTATTGATTTTTTTTCATTTCCTCAACATACTTGAATTATTGTAAATAGAGAGGGGGGAAAATTGGTGGAATATAGTGGTCTTCTTATTGGAATTATTATTGCGATTTATTTAGCTATTGATGCACCAAAGTATAATAAGCGTCCTGTTCTTTGGGCAATCTTTGGTTTCCTATTTGGTCCGATTGCATTAGGGATTTATTTTATTCAAACGAATCGAAAGGTGATTGGCTGGATTCTGACGATCTTCGTTGGCACAGGATATGTACTCTTTATGATTTTGGTTGTACTCGCAGCACTCTTTGTTGGGTTTTTGTAAGTAAAAAGTACATAAGAATAGCGCAAGGCGCCGGTATGAAGGTTGTTCTTTCCCTTCTTGACGGATTGGCCTATGACCCGAGCTGATAAGATTAAGCTGGACAATTGTCAAAGTTAAAAATTTTATACTTTCTTACCTATTTAGAAAAGGGACCGGCATGAATTTGCCTGTCCCTTTTTTCTGAACGGACTACACAGTACTTTTTTAGCCCGTAATCGTCGACTAGTAGAAGAAGACGAACGGTCTAGAACCGCTGGGCATATTCTAAAATTAGAAAAAGACAGGCCCTAAAGCCCGTCCCTCCTCTTTACTCGTCTTTTCTATTTTTGTCGTTGACATCTTTATCATCTTCAATAATATCTTCCCTTGGGGTATTGTTGTCTCTAGCTGGGTCTTTGTCAGTATCGGTGTTTTTGTCCTCAGATTCTGGGAGGTTGTTATCATTCAGATCACCGTCGTTTACATCATTATTATCCATTAGGTCATTGTCTAGTCGATCAACATCATTATTATCCATGTCGTTGTCTCCCGGAGTGTCAACAATATTTCTGGTTGGAACCGGATTTTGGTCGTCATCATCATTATTATTATTACAACCACCTAACATAACTGCTGATAGCAATGAACCTGCAAGCAAAAGAAATAACCTTTTCTTCAAGCGTAAAACCCCTTTCAAATTAATATGGTTTTAGCTTTCCCACATTAAAAAAATAAATTAAAAAATTTTTTTGAAGAAAAAAAACGACCGGGATTGCTCCTGGCCGTTCCATCCTGCTTATTCT
>JAIMAD010000455.1 GCA_023512145.1 Bacillus sp. (in: firmicutes)
CTCTTGACCGAGCCCTACTTATGGACAGCACTTGAGTGCATCCTGAAAAAAGTCCTCCTGACTAGAGGGCTTTTTTTCGTTTTTGCATATACATATTAGGGAAGGACCGTTCCCCTTTTTATACTATCCCATCTGTCGAGTCGTGTATTCGATGGCAGGTGGCATACTGCGTTTCAAGCCTTGAGGTGGGTGACTAGACCACCTCAAAACGTACTTTGCAGCTTTACGGCTCGTATAATTCGGGTAATAAATCCATATAATATGTTTAGCTTAGTTTTACTTCTTGGTTATTTCTTGGAATATCGGTACCACTGGTACGAGTTGAGACAAGTCAGCTCCACATGCAAGTGCGACGGCAAGGGCTCCTATTGCTGTGACTAGCAGCATTAGGGGCATCCAAGCTTTTACAAGCTCGGCCCGGCCTTGTGCTCGGTTTTTGTAAGCGTTGGCTTCCTTTAGGGAAGTGGTTTTCTTACCAGGTATAGTTTTTCCCACTTAGCCCACCTCCTTTCATGAAGATGAAGATGGGCACCTACCGATTTCATTTTATCATGCTTTAGTACTTCTGTACGAGAACTTTTAAAGGGCTTTATTGACCGACAGGCAAGCCCTTCGGAAGTCCTCCCCCTCCAGTAAAAAAATCAGAAAACTTCTGTAGAACGAAATTAGAAAAGTTCACTCGTATAGTTACCCTTCTAATTCTCTTAAAATGCGAATCTCCGACATATGTAATTTTCAAAGGTCAAAGGTGCAGCGTTAGAATCTTTATATTCTTCATTATGTCCAATATGGTGGGATGATATACATTATATTGAGTTTTTTTAAAATGTAAGGATAAATTTGATGTAATAAAACAGGTCTTCTATTACATAGGGGCAAAAATCACTGATAGAATAACTTTTTGATGATATACCTATTCTTATAGATGTAATGTTTCTCGGGTGTGGATTACATAAAATATGGGGGAAAGTAAAAATGAGTAATGCGGTTCAACCGATCCCGCAGCTGATTTATTTTAGTGTTTTCAGCTACATAATGAGGACCACCTCTGTAATAATCGCCTCTTGTTGTATACCAGACTTGATTAAATTTACATCCAGCGGGAATAGCTATCACCTCCTTTAAATAATAAGCATAACTTTTCCATTTCGCGCATCTTAGACAGTAACAAGCATACAGCGATGAGTGGTTGGAACAGCGGGACTTGAAGGGGCTTTTTCCTTGTTTTTGTAAAGGCATTAACAACAGAAGCACCACCACCACCATGTAGACCACAACTTATTGCTTACCCGCCGTAGCCCAACCTTATCACCGGCATGAAAAATGGTCATTATCAACAATCTCTATTTCGCAAGGCAGGGATAAATCACCAAAATGTGTTCGTGTTGTATACTCTTTATTTTAGAAACCTAATCTTTAAGAGGAAAAGAAAACTAAAAATATTTTCGACACTTGGTTTCCCTGCTACTATGATTGACGCATTGGTTCTCCATTCGGACAATTACCGCTGAGAAAAATTGTAAAGATACCGATAAAATGTTATTGGTAAAACTACTAGAATATCCTTAATCTGTTACGCACACCTTCATATTCGGTATGTGCAAATTTTTGTCCAATTACACCATTTTTTTATAAATATTTTCGAATGTAACAAAATACCTAAAAGGTTACATTCGTTTAGCCGTAATAATTGACTTTATAAAGAAATTAGATAAAATTAAAATATAGAAAGAAAACGTTACATTCGTATTGTTGTCTTATCTGACTTTATAAGGGGTGAAGAGAAATGGTTAAAAATGTTCAAGATGTCCAGCCGATTCGAGATTTGAAAAAACTAGAGGATATGAAATGGAGTTTACAGCGACATTGTTCCGACCGTGACTACATGATGTTTTTGTTAGGTATAAATACAGGCTTAAGAGTTAGCGATTTGTTGCAGCTCAAAGTAAGGGATTTGAAAGGCAAAAAGAAAGTGATTGTGAAGGAAGGAAAAACCGACAAACCCAGGACTATCCATTTACATAACATCTATGAGGAATTGAATGACTACATCAAAAAGTTAGATAGTGAATGGCTGTTTCCCAGCAGAAAAGGCGATAATCCCATAACACGAATACAAGCTTATAGACAGCTAAATAAAGCAGCTGATATGTGCGACATAGTGGAGGGTATCGGCACGCATACCATGCGAAAAACATTTGGTTATTGGTATTACAAGCAAAGCAGAGATATAGCAACACTACAAAGGATATTGAATCACTCACATCCAGAAATTACTTTAAGGTATATAGGTATCACGGATGAAGAAATAGAAAATAGCTTGCAGTCATTTAAACTGTAAGAAGGTGATTATTATGAAGTAGTGTTTAACTAGGATTTTAAGAGTAGTATTAGCCTCTAATGGGTTCTTCTTTGCAAATCCATCCGCTATATATGCAGCCATTTGCGTATGTATAATAAAGTGTGATTATTGACATTTGGAGGATCAACTTATGAATGAGAAGTGGATTAAGCTAATTAAACAGTTTGAGGGTGAAGGATACACTCCAGGAGAAATTCAAAGGATCGTATGGTTGTATGAGATGATGAAATATCAGGATGAAAAATCGAAGGACTTGTTTGAGGACGACGAAAATGAACATAACGATTGAAATTCATTATGCAACTTCCAGTAGAGCCTATCAAAAAGGATCCTTTCAACATCGTGGAAAAAGACCTGAAATGGTATTTTAGAATTCTGGAAACAAATTAAAAAGGATTTGTCTTACAATGCTGTATTAGAAAAGGTGATTTTAGCTGGGCAAGATATTACCCAGTTGGTGGAGGATCTTGAAAAAGTAGAAAGAAGGGAAAATGAAGAAATGGCAGATTATTTACCTTTTTAAACTAAGTAATGATTCAAGAGATTAATAAATATGCTACCAAAACATACATCAGTTAATTTCCATAAACAGTTTCCGAGTAATCGTCTATTTTCTGATTATGAAGATGCCTGCTACTATCTTTGCGACGAATTGCAACTACGTTCATTATATATACATATATCACTCATATTTTGAAACCTTTATTCGATATGATGGATTGGTAGATGAATATGAGGAGGGGGTTTGTCTGTATACCATTCAGTGTGTAAATGTTTTTACACAGCATGTTTTAAGAGAAATCGAGTGCGATACGCTCGACGAAGTAAGAAGGATAATTTTACCGTTAGAAAAAAGTAATGGCCAAGAAACCTTTTTACTCGACAGTGAACGTAAATTACACCAAGCCGAATATGTTTTCCACATCAAAGTACCTCAACAAAATATTTACAAAGCCTTTTTCAAAGTAAAACTACACAAGAAACAACCCATCATTCAATAAGACACACAAAAAGAATACCTATTACTTTACGATTTCCGTTTCCTATCCCAAAACGTGAAAATGTAACTCAATTTGTACCTTGTTTTGTATCTGTTTTGTAAATAAAAGAAATGGCTTTACTTTATGATCAGTTTGCTGCAGCAGCCTTTTTCTTATTGTGCTAACGTAAGCAGTTTAATGGAATAAGGAGTTTTACCATAACTAGGTTAATAACATTAAGGATTATCATATGGGGAATATAAATTTATTCTTTTTTTGAAGCATTTTAGTAGTATGATAGTATTGGTGCTACCAAATTTTTACCAAAAATGGATAATTTATGAGGAAATTAGCCTAATCACTTATGGCGTTTTTATTAGTTTTCCTTGCAGCTTGTTCATCA
>JAIMAD010000456.1 GCA_023512145.1 Bacillus sp. (in: firmicutes)
ATATAAATTTAAGAATCCGTAATGAATGTATCCACCTTTGATCACGACTAGCTTAACTTTCGTTCCATCCTTTAGTTGAAGGGTCAGTTCTTTGTATTCTTCTTCATTTCGAAAATCACCGAGTTTTTCCTCAATACTTTCTCCTATATATGGTACGGTATTGTTTAGTTCTTCAATAAAGGTGTTTAGACTTTCCCTATCCTCGATTGAATAATAATTGTCTACACTGTTATACCAATCACTATAGTTTCTGTACTGAACATTAACAATAACACCAGCAATCTTTAGTTTTCCGAAAATGTCTCGACCATCATAAACGGTTATGCCATTTAGGGACTCGTAAAATTCGGAATAAACTTCACCGTCTCTTTCGGAATAAGACATGATCCTAAAATCCTTGTCATACCCTTGGACAGTATACACGTCTGCTTCTCCAATGGTTGAGGCAAACTCAACTGAATATTTATCCTGTGTACTCCATTCATCAATACTAGCTTTTGTAGTTCCAAGTTTCTCTCCTAACAAATCCTTTGCACGATCCACATCAAATTCAGTTGCACTTTGCGTGTATATTTTTCCATTATATACAATAAGACCAATCATACTCATGGCTTGATTATTCTTAGTCTTAGGTAGATTTAATGCCGGAATTTGATAACCTCCATCTTTGGTAACGATGGTCGTCGTATTATTCTTTGGCATGGCACTATTTAGGTCATTTTGTAAGTAGATTTTGTATCCACTATAACTGCCAAATACAATCATCAGGCTAGCAGCTAAGGCGATTCCTATTGACCAGGTTATTTTCTTGTTTGGCATTTCAGCTTTTGCTTTGGAGATACCTAGTTTACTTCGCTCACTCAGTTCTTTAGGAATATCAATTTTATTAATTTCCTGTTTTATCTTATTGTTCAAAGCCATCATCTCCTTTCAAGTCTATTCGGAGCTTATTTAATGCACGATATAAAATTGTCTTTGCCGTACCAAGAGGGATATCCAGTGTTTCCGCTACTTCTTTAATTGTTAAACCTTCATAAAATCTTAAAATAATTACGCTTTTTTCAAATTCCTTCAAGCGTTCAATTACGTCGCAGACAGTCATTTTTAAAGCAATATCTTCATATACATCACCTGAAACGAAATCTTCAAAGTCGGGTTTCGTTTGAACGAGAATTTTTTGTTTTCGCAAGAGATCGATAGAACAGTTAATTGCAATTCTCATTAACCATGTCTTGAAATAGTTAGGATCCTTTAGCTGTTTAATTGATTTGAATGAACGATACGCTGATTCTTGAACCACATCGAGGGCATCACTTTGATTTTTCATATAGATAAAAGCTGTTCGATAAATGTCTTGCTCATATTTCTGAAATAATCTTAAAAATGCTTTGTCATTGCCTTTTTGGGCTTTCTTTACTAAATCCACCAAGCTAATCCCACCTCTTTAACAACCATCATCTATTAGACGGACAATATCTTCATTTGGCTTGCATTTTTTTATTTTTTTCATAAAAAATCACCCTGTATTTTCGACAGGATGATTTAGCTTAACTATTTTATTTAACAAGCATAGGAAAAAACAAATCAAATCAAATCGATCATTGCCAGTCTGTATGAAAGAATCCTTCTTCATCATTTCGTTCATAGGTATGGGCACCAAAATAATCGCGTTGAGCTTGCAAAAGGTGGGCATTTGAACTGCCTGTTCGATAACTATCGTAATAGGTGAGTGACGTACTTAAACATGGAAACGAGATGCCAGAATTGATCCCCTCACAGACAACTTTTCGCAATCCCATTTGATAAACTTTTACCTTTTCCGCAAAATAGGGGGCGATTAATAAATTTGTCAGTTTTACTTGTGCTTGATAGGCTTCGCTAATTACGTTTAAAAATTCTGCACGAATGATACAGCCGCCACGGAAAATAAGCGCAATATCCTTTAATGGCAAATTCCAGTCATAAAGTTCCGAAGTCGTTTTATATTGGGTAAACCCTTGCGAATAGACACAAACTTTTCCCATATATAATGCTTGTCTAATGTACTCAACCCACAATTCTTTATCTAAAAGCTGCCTATCAGGCTCTGGTCCTGCTAGTATACTTTCTGCATGGACCCGTTCCTCTTTTAACGTGGATATGTAACGGGCAAATAATGATTCTGTAATGATTGATAAGGGGATACCATTATCAATGGCTTGCATACTTGTCCATTTACCTGTTCCTTTTTGCCCTACTTTATCAAGAATTACATCGATAAGTGGTAAGCCCGTTATTTTATCCTTTTTTCGTAAAATCTCTGCCGTAATTTCAATTAAATAGCTTTTCAGTTCACCTTCATTCCATCTTTGAAATATGTCTGCAATTTCACTTAGGGGCAATCGTAATTTTTCTTTTAAAAACGTATAGGCTTCGGCGATTAGTTGCATATCTGCATACTCAATCCCGTTATGGACCATTTTTACATAGTGACCTGCACCTTTAGGACCAATATAAACACAACAGGGGTCATCGTCCACTTGGGCTGCAATTTTTGTAAGTATGGGTGCGACTTTTTCATAGACATCTTTGTCTCCGCCTGGCATGATTGATGGTCCTTTTAATGCGCCAACTTCACCACCAGAAATACCAATTCCTAAATAATCGATTCCTTTGGAGTTTAACTCATCATACCTTCGTGCTGTATCTTCGTAATGAGAGTTCCCACCGTCCATGATAATATCGCCTGACTCAAGAAAAGGAACCAAAGAACAAATCACTGAATCTATTGCTTCACCGGCTGTAACCATAAGGAAGACCTTCCTTGGTGATTTTAAGGACTGAACAAAACCTTCCATATCGTAATAAGGATAGAGATGCTGAGCTTCCTTTTTTTGAATAAGTTGATCGGTTAAATCCCTCGTATAATTATAGACAGCCACTCTTTCTGTTTTACTAGCCATATTTATAGCTAGATTGCTGCCCATTACTCCTAAACCAATAACACCAATTGTATTAATCATCAAAAATCCTTCTCCTTTTATTACAGATTAAAGGGCAGTAGAACCACCACTTCAAGGCTTAGAAGATTCTAAGGATGAGTGGGGATTTACTGCCCTGTGCGTAGCTCACCAACGGAAGATGGAAAAATTATCCATTGGTCGATTCTTTCACCTTAGACGAACAAACTTAGTAATAGAATAAATCCTAATCCAGAAACTGAAATAATCGTTTCAAGTAATGTCCATGTTGCAAATGTTTCTTTCATGCTTAAACCGAAATATTCTTTAAACATCCAGAAGCCGGCATCGTTGACGTGGGAAGCGATTAAGCTTCCTGCACCTGTTGCAAGTACAACTAGTGCAAGGTTTACATCCGTTTGTCCAAGCAGTGGTATGACTAAGCCCGCAGTAGTCAAGGCTGCCACTGTGGCAGATCCTAAAGATATACGCAAGATTGCCGCAATCGTCCAAGCAAGTAAAATGGGTGATAAAGTAGTGCCTTGGAATAGCTCAGCTACATAGTCGCCGACACCGCCGTCGATTAATACTTGCTTGAAGGCACCGCCGCCACCGATGATTAAAAGCATCATCCCGATTTGAGTAATTGCAGTCGTACAGGATTGCATAACTGTTTTAATCGGAATGTTTCTGCCTAAGCCCATCGTATAAATAGCAACTAAGAGAGCTATCAGGATGGCAACTGATGCGTCGCCAATGAAACGGATAATTGCCAGTGCCTGATTATCGGCAAATCCCATCGTAT
>JAIMAD010000457.1 GCA_023512145.1 Bacillus sp. (in: firmicutes)
ATATTACGCTTAATAATGCGGCCGCACCGATTATTTATGGAGCCATTCTAGGTGGCATGATGGGTATCGATTTAGGTGGCCCAATTAATAAAACTGCGATGTTAGTTTCTTCAGCAATCTTTGTTGATACAATGGCCCAATTTGGTCCGGAAGGCGTAAATGCCATTCCACAAGCAGCGACTGGTGCAGCCATTGCGATTGCTCCACTTGGTGCAGCGATTGCTACATTGATATTCAAAAAATACTTTACAACAGATGAACGTGCACTTGGATCTTCAGCATTTGTTATGGGCTTGGTTGGTGTCACAGAAGGAGCAATACCTTTTGCTGCCGCAAACCCGATGCTAATTATCGCCAATACACTATCATCAGCCTTATCAGGAGCATTGGTTGCTTCTATCGGTATTCACTTCTACGGTGGAATTGGTTCTCCTCTAGGTGCATTTATCGGGTACACAACAGGGCCAGCTAATTCGTGGATATGGTGGATTTTAATTATCTTCTTTGCCGCCTTTGTTAATGCGTGTCTCTACCGATTGATTCTAAGAAAGCGAGTGGTTGTTAATGTCTAATATCTTTGAAAAACAAAATATATTTCTGGTAGAAGAGCAATTAGAGAATAAGGGACAGTTATTTCAGTTAATTGCTAAGAAGGCTAGCGAATTGGGATATGTACTCTCTGAAGAAGCCTGTTATCTAGGGGTACTAGAGCGTGAAAATCAACAAACAACAGGCTTTCAAGATGGGTTTGCCATCCCACACTGTAAAAGTAAAACAGTTAAAGAACCAAAATTACTGGTTTTTAAAACATTACCAATTCCTTGGGATAGTCTAGATGGGCAGGACATAGTCTTTTCCTTTGTGTTATTGATACCGGAACAATCGGCAAAAGAACATTTGCAGGTATTGGCGAAAATTGCTAAGTCGTTAATTGATGATGAATATCGTCAACAACTTAAAGTGGCGGATGAACAATCCATCTATTTGCAGGTGAGAAAAAAACTGGAGGTTTAAACAACGATGAGTAAAGTGCATGTAGTTAATCATACCCATTGGGATAGAGAATGGTATTTCACCACCGCGGATGCGTTGGTATTAAGTGAAAATGTTTTTACGGAGGTATTAGATGAATTAGAAAATAATCCAGAGGCTAAGTTTTGCCTTGATGGTCAGTCTTCCATTGTCGATGATTATGTTCAATTAAGACCTGAACGCGTGAAACAAATCGAAAAGTTTGTTAGCCAAAAACGTCTAGCCATTGGTCCTTGGTATACACAAACGGATGCTTTCTTTGTCAATGCGGAATCGATCATTCGCAATCTAACCGTTGGGATTAGAGATAGTAAAAAATACGGCGATTATATGAATATAGGGTACTTGCCAGACACATTTGGCTTTAATGCACAAATGCCGACTCTTTTACAAAACTGTGGCATTGATAACATAGTTTTCTGGAGAGGGATTAATTTTAATAAACACGTTAATAGCCCTTATTTTAAATGGCAAGGTCTTGGAGGAAAAGAAGTCCTTGCTGTCAATCTAGTTGATGGTTATGGCGGGGCATCCCATCTTAAAGATACCGACTATTATCTTGAAAACAAACTGATTCCAGCGACAGAAAAGGTAAATAGATTAAGTGAATCACAGGAAGTTCTTTTGCCTTCAGGTGGAGATCAATTAGACATTATTAACGATTTACCACAAAAGTTAGCTTCCATTAGTAAAAAAACAGCAGACGACTATGTTGTAAGCACATACGAAACGTTTATTGAATACTTACGAAGACAGGAAAATTTGACCGGTTACGTAGGTGAATTTAGAGAACCATGTACAGCACGCGTACATAAATCGATTGGATCCGTCAGATATGATATCAAACGAAGCAATTTTATCATCGAGCAAAAGCTATTAAATCGAGTTGAACCGTTAATGGCAATTGCCAGAGCGAATGGAATTACTATTAGCGAGAAACTACTACACGTAGCATGGAAGAAGATTCTTGAAGGACATGCACATGATAGTATGGGTGGGTGTGTTTCAGACGATGTAGCAATGGATATTATTCATCGCTTCAAAGAGGCCAATGAAATGGCCGATGGAATTGAAAATTTAATTGTAAAGCGCTTATCAGAGCAAATGAAGTTGAAAGATACTGAATTACTGGTTTTTAATACCCTGCCTACTCGCTACAAAGGCTATAAAATCATTGAATTTATGTGTCCTTCAAAGAATATTAAGCTAAAAGGTTATCAAGATGCCGTTATTTTAGAGGCTATCAGTTATGAAGGTAAAGATAACTTATTAATAGAAACACCTGCAGGACATAAATTTATTAATGAGGATCCTTATTATAAGTTAAAGGTACTCATCCACATCGACTTACCAGCTATGGGCTATCGTGTCATTGAATTTGAACAAGCAACAAAAGCTATTCCGGAATTAGTAGTAACGGAAGATGTTAGCATAGCAAATAAATATGGCAGCATTCAATTTAATAATAATGAACTAGAATTAACAACTAGTTTTGGAAAGAAGATTAGTAATTTTATTCAATTTGAGGATTGTGGGAATGATGGTGATACCTATGATTATTCACCATTACGCGGGGACCAAGCACACTTACTTTCGTTATCCCTAAAGGGCGTAAAAAAGACAGCACACTTAGAAGAAATGACCTTAGCGGGTACCTTTGAATTGCCCTATCAATTAAGTGATCGACTTAATCCAGAGGGGCAGAAAAACACCTTGTGCATTGAGTTAACGATTCGTTTATTAAAAGATTCAGACCGTATAGAATGCAAATGCATTGTCGACAATCAGATTTATAGCCACCGGTTGCGTGCAAAGATTAACACAGATATAATAGCCGAAGAAACAATTGCTTCTCTCCCTTTTGGCTATATTCGTCGCCCAGTTCTTAACGGCGAACCCGAAAATAAGCAACAAGAGTATGTTGAGCTTCCAATTGATATAGAACCGTATGATGCATCCGTTGCTGTAGAGTGTGAACAATATAATATCGCTGCCTTTGGCAAGGGAATGAAGGAATATCAATTTATTGAGGATAGCCTTTATTTAACATTATTAGCAACTACGAGTCAGTTAGGGAAGCCGAACTTGGTGTATCGACCTGGACGCGCTTCAGGTGATACGACAAAAAAAGGTCATGTAATGATTGCAACACCAAAAGCAGAATTAATAGGTATAAATGAATTTGAATTTGCCTTACAGATTACGGAAGGGGAATTTGATGAATATACGACGGCTAAAACCTGGGAAGAGTATACGGTTGAACATATTAGTTATCAAGCACAGACGTTGAATAAGTTCATCCATCGCTTAGATAATAAAGTGCAGCCTCGTGAGAAAGTAGCATCTTCACCGGTAGAATTTTCATTATTAGAGGTAAGCGAGGAAAATCTGTACAGTAGTATGGCTCCATCATTGTATGATGAAAATGCCTCATTATTACGCTTAAAGAACCCGACGAAAGAGGCTAAGCAATTGCAACAGTTTGATTTTAGCCACTTTAAACAGGTAGCTAAAGTGAATTATATTGAAGAAGTTTGTGAGAATGAAAGTTATGTTATTCCACCGTATGATACGTTAACACTTAAATTATGGCTATAAGTTCAACCGTATTTCGGATTCAATTGTTAGCTTTTTCCCTGATAACATCGTTATTAATATTTCAATATGAGCTATTAATGACGAGTAGGGGCGTATCAC
>JAIMAD010000458.1 GCA_023512145.1 Bacillus sp. (in: firmicutes)
GCATTATATCATTGTCAAAAAAAACAGGCCTACCATAAATGGTAAACCTACTCTTCCATTATTTGTTGTGGGTACACCCTTTTCGAATCTCTAATTAAGTTCTCACTCGTGTATGACAAATAGGGGCGAAAAATGGTGCTTTAGATTCTCTGCTACACCCTCCAAAATACCACTGGATTTCATTCCTGAGATATTAGACGAGGCAACCAGTACTGCATCTGATGGTACATGTATGTATATATTTATTTCTTTCCATGGCGTACGGACCCAAAAATGGTGCATCAAGCCTTTGAGTGGATGTTAAAACTACCTACTAGCAGCTTTATATCCAGCTTTTTCCGCTTCTTCTGCTGTACAAAACATTTCCTCTGGTATTGTTTCTTGATAATTTTGTTGTCCTGGTGAATGATAAATTTTATTTCCTTTTGAATTTATATTTCCTTTTATCGCACAATCATTTTCTTCGATTACTGTACTTTCTTTTTTAGGATTATTTTCATCAATTACCGTTTTGTCAAACCCCCTATTAGTAACATAATTTTCAACGGACCATATCCCAACTGGTTGTTGTTGGGCCACTTTTTGAATAGAATCAAACCAGTCTACATGTTTTGTGTTTGGGGCATAAATATAGGCTACTCTTGCTAGTCCATTTTTCAAGAGTTCTTCTTGAACACTCTTACCATCGACTGTATAGATGTATGCAAGGAGTCGTTGAAACTTATCGCGATAAGATACATCAAATTCTAAATATACCGTATCCTGCCCCTCTAATAATTGCTTTGTAAATGTTTTTGCATCTTGTCCAAATGGTTGTTCACCAATTGTAGGATGATTTGTTTCCGGCGTATCCACTAATAAAAAACGAACCAATTCTGTCGAACCATTGTAGTTTATTTTTATTGTATCCCCATCAACAACACTTACAAGTGGGTACTCTTCAAATTGAGACACATCATGTAAAACAGGTGCACTATTTTCTTCAACGATCTCTTTTTTTTCTACTCCAGCATCAGTTTCGGTGATTGGTTCTTCTACGTTACAGGCTCCTAATAGTACTAGTAAAACAATTAAACTTAACCATATTTTCTTCATAACATTCCCTCACTACCATTTATTTCTTCCAGCAAGTACCTCAACTAATTTTATATGCTAAGTTAATTACCCTGTTAACTCAAGGATTCAAGCTACTTGGACAATACTATCACGCTAACACTTTTTTCTAAACTTATTTAATTTAAGCACTTAAAAAGAAAAGGAGCCTGTCCCCCGTGACACTTTCGTGCGCTGAGGGACAGGCTCCATCAATTGAATTTTGTTTTTCTTCCATACTTCACTAGCTTATCGAACTAATCCTAATCCACAGCCATTCTGTTCTTCATGGACAACTGTCTAACTTAAATAATTATCTAAAAAAACCAATTCAATCATATTTATAATATGTTCGAATTGGTTTTTTAGTTAAGTGTATATTTTATATCCTAAAGGATTTGAAACTATTTTATGCTGCTGGGTTTAATTCTAATTCAACTTTGATTTTAATGTCTTTACCTACAAGTACTCCACCTGTTTCAAGTGCTGCGTTCCATGTAAGATCAAATTCTTCACGGTTAATTTTAGCTTCTGCTTCAAATCCGTAAACCTCTACGCCCCATGGGTTTTTACCTTTACCATTAAATTCAACGTCAAAAGTTACTGGTTTTGTTACGTTTTTAATCGTTAAGTCACCAGTTACTTGGTACTCGTCACCGTCTTTAGTGATGTTTGTTGATGTAAAATCAATTGCTGCGTTAGTTTCAACATCAAAGAAATCAGCTGATTTTAAGTGGTTATCACGATCTTCGTTACGTGTGTTGATGCTTGCAACGTCAAGTTTGAATGCAATTGAAGCCGTCGATAGATCTGTTAAATCTGCTGCTTCTACCTCTGCTGTATACCTTTCAAATTGTCCTTTTACCTTTGATACCATCATGTGTTTGACTTCAAATCCTACACTTGAGTGTGATTGATCAACTGTCCATTTTGCCATTTTAAAATTCCTCCAACTTGTTTTTATTTTATTTCGAAATCAAGATATATATCCTGAAAAATATCAGGCAAACCAATCGAGATTTCAAGTTCGAAACTTCAGTACTATAAATTAGTTTGAATTCATTTATCTTTAACTCGAGATAAATATATCATATAGTCACTTGGGCTGTCAATAAATATATTCAAAAAAATCTTTAGCGCAAAAAAACAGTGCTTTTACTTAAGCACTGTTCAATTAATCTCATTGCATCTTTTTTAGCCTATTCTCAAAAGCTCTGCTCAACATCCAACCAAAACTTTTTTATCGTTAGTTAATTATTTCCCATTTTTTATCGTTTGCTACTTCTAAAAGACGAGGTTCAGGATTAACGGCAACAGGATTTCCTACTAATTCAAGAACATTTAAATCCGAATAACTATCCCCGTAGGCAAAGCTATTTTGCCAGTCAATTTTCTCGTTAGATAGATGTGCATTGATGAATTCCATTTTACGCTCACCATAAATATAGTTTATAGCAGAGTTCTTCCTCAGTTTTTCATCATTATACGGTATACTGCTTCCGATAATACAATCAAAGCTAACATTTTTCGTAACTGAATAGAGGAGTGTCTCATACGCTCCTGAGACGAGCATCGTGTAATAGCCATCAATTCTGTGTTGTTCAAGTCTATCTAACATCGGCTCACTCAGTTTTTGACTCATGATCGCGCCGATTTGAGAAAAAAACAGCTCCAATTCTTCTTTTGAAGTAGTACCAAAAGCAGATATATAGGACCACATTGAATATTCCTTCATTTTTTGCTCGGGGTAAAGTTTACATTTGTATGCCAGGTATACCGGAAATATTCTAAGGAAGAAATACCGATACTTCTGAAAATGGATAGGATGATTCTTTAAATGACCCATTAATAGTGGGAAAGTTTCTTTCGGAAATAAAGTTCCATCGAAATCAAAAATTGCAACCTTCATAAAATCACCTATCCTTTTTTCCCTGTAATAGTTACTTGTTTTACGTTATATATCCTCATAAGATAAGGTTACTGCAACAAATCATCTTTGTCTAATGAAACCATAACTCAGAAAGTATAAGGATATCTCGAATCTATAGAATTCCTTATGTCTTGAAGTTCATTTGCAGCAAAACTATCAAATGCGTAGCGATTGGCCTAATGTACGAAAATCAAACCATTCCCGTGGTGAATCCGTAAGAGCTGAATTTAAAAAGCTATATAGATTTTCTTCCGATTTCAAAAAAACTCGATTACTCCTACTAGGGAGTAATCGAGTTGGATCATGCTTAGGCAGCAAGACTTACGTCTTCAATATTTTTCTTACTACTAAACAAGAAAACACAAAATGCAAGCATGGAAAAAATAACTAAGTAAATAAGGAGTATTCCTATATTACCCCACAAATAACTACCATCGTTAAGTGAAATAACTGATCTAAATCCAGCATTTGAATAGGTTAAAGGCAAGTATTGACTTAGAGTACGATAAACCTTTGGAAGCATTTCGATTGGTAGGTTAGCACCTGTAATGGATAGCTGTAACACAATGAAGGCAAGACCAATAAAACGACCAAAATTTCCAGCAAATGCGACTAAGAAGAAGATAATCGACATGAATGTCATGCTAACAAAAATCGTGAATAAAATGAAAGATAAAGCGCTTCCTACTTTGAGCTGTAATATCA
>JAIMAD010000459.1 GCA_023512145.1 Bacillus sp. (in: firmicutes)
CCATAGGATTATGGTTTACACCGAAGGAATCTTAACAATTTCCGAACACTTTTGCGCAACTTATTGATGTAGTTTTTTTAACGGTAGACCATATGCTACTTACAAGGTAAAATTGGCTATATAGAGGAAAAATAACAAAATTCATAATATAATAATAATTCTGTTCAATAAATAGATGTTCCAGTAGATTTAGAAGTTATTTTCACTGAAAGTTCCCTGACTAAGGAGTTGACTTCAATTTGAAAATCAAAAAGATTTTGAACAACAATGCCGTTGTGGTTACAGATCACAATGAAGAAAAGATTGCCATTGGAGCGGGAATTGCTTTTCAAAAGAGGAAAAATGATATTGTTAACGTGAGAAAAATCGAAAAGCTATTTGTGATGAAAGAAAATGAGAAATTTCAACAACTACTTCTTCAAATACCGGAAGAACACTTCGCTCTCTCAGAAGAAATTATCACTTACGCGGAAGAATACCTTGGCTCTAAATTGAATGAGCATATTCATATATCCTTAACAGACCACTTATCGTTTGCCATTGAAAGAATAAGTGCTGGCATTCATCTTCAAAATAAACTTCTCAATGAAATAAAGATACTATATCGAAAAGAATTCGAAATAGGTTTATGGGCAATCAAGCATGTTGAAAAAATGACAACGCTTAAAATGCCTGTTGACGAAGCGGCCTATATTGCTCTACATATAAATACTGCTAAACTTCAAGGTAGTGATATGAAACAAATTATTCGGCAAACTACGATAATAAGCGAAATGGTTCAGATAATTAAGGAATACCTTAATGTGGCGATAGAAGAAGATGATATATCTTACCAACGTTTAATAACACATCTTCGTTACAGTATTTCTAGAACCAACAATTTCGAGCTACATACAATGGATGATGAAATGCTGGATATGTTGAAAAGGAAATTTTCGGTTTCCTATGTCTGTGCACAGAAAATTTCCCTAGAACTTACTAGAAAACATGGCATAGACCTCCCAGAGCAGGAACACGGCTATTTGACCCTTCATATTGAAAGATTGAGACAACTTAAGCTGACAACAAATCAGTACAATATGAACCAATAATTATATAATGTAAAAAAAACGCATGGATAATAAAATCCAAGCGTTTTTCTATACTTTTTAAATTTATTTTCGTTTACTTAATTTCGTCATTTCATCGGCAACAAATTGCACGGATGTGCCAACAATAACTTGAATATTTTGTGGTCCAATGACTTTAATTCCCGGTACACCGGTAGCTTTAATCTTCTTCTGATCTACCGCTTTTATATCTTTCACTTCTAATCTTAAACGTGTTGCACAATTATCAATGCTAGTTACATTTGCAGATCCACCAAGTCCTTCATATATCTTAGCGGCAAGTACAGCAAATTTGTCATCTTTAGAAAGATTTACTGCACCATCTTCATCCTCTTCATCCGTGTCCTCTTCACGACCCGGAGTCATTAAGTTGAATTTCGTGATGATGAAGCGGAATAAGAAATAGTAAATTACAGCAAATACTAGTCCTTGAAGCAGTAACATATATGGTTGATTAGCAATTGGGATTTTTAAACTTAACACAAAGTCGACTAGTCCCGCGCTAAAACCAAATCCTGCTGTCCAATGGAACGTTGCAGCAATCGCTAAAGAAAGACCAGTTAGGACTGCATGGACAAGGTAAAGCATTGGTGCTAAAAACATAAATGCAAATTCAATTGGTTCAGTAACCCCTGTGAAGAAAGAAGCAAAACCTGCTGCCAACATCAAGGATGCAACTTGCTTTTTCTTTGCGGTTTTAGCCGTATGATACATGGCTAAAGCGGCAGCTGGTAAACCAAACATCATAACAGGGAAGAATCCTGCCTGATACATTCCTGTAACACCTTTAGTTCCTTTACTTGCCCAGAAATTACCAATATCATTAATACCAGCAACATCAAACCAAAATACGGAGTTTAAGGCATGGTGTAGTCCTGTTGGAATTAATAGACGGTTGAAAAATCCATAAAGTCCGGCACCAACCGCACCTAATTCACTAATGGCTTCACCAAAAGAAACTAACCCAGTATAGATAACCGGCCATACAAAGAACAATACTGCTGAAACCACTAACATTGCAGCAGCTGTCATAATTGGGACCAGACGTTTTCCGCTGAAAAATGCTAATGCGTCATGTAACTTTACATGACTAAAACGATTGAACATCATTGAGGCAATAATACCAGAAATAATTCCCACAAATGCATTTCCTATTTTCCCAAAAGCTGGGTCTACAGCTGTTACATCAACTCCTTGCAACAATGCAACTGTACCTGATGAGAGCAAGGTTGTCGTAACAAGATAGGCTACTAACCCACTCAGTGCAGCAGAACCATCTTTTTGTTTTGACATACCGAGTGCTACCCCAACCGCAAACAGAATTGGGATATTGTCAATAATGGAAGCCCCTGCTTTAATTAAGAAAGCGGCTAATGGACTTTCAGCACCCCAACCTGTAGGGTCTATCCAATAACCAATACCCATTAAAATAGCGGCTGCAGGTAAAACTGCTACTGGTAACATCAAGGAACTTCCAAGTTTTTGCAGATATTTCATTATCATTCAAATTCCTCCTTAAAAATTTTTACCTAATCCTAAAACACTGAACTCTTAAACATCGCATGAATAATCCATTTAAGGAATTTCTATCTAACCAAAAAATAAGTGCAAAAATAATCATCAATATTTAAGAAATTCGCAGCTAAGGATTGAATCATAGGTAGATATAACATTTTTCACCATGGCATCTAACTAGCTTACTGAAAATATTCTGATCCGTATCTCTGTTAATTTATCGCAACACCACCTTTCAATCTCCTATTACAATTGTATCTATCTTTTAAAAAAATCCATCCATTTATCAACCTATTACATAGAGGAGGCTGTAAAGATAACGGTCTTTCCTTGGATGGCTTCTTTTTCCTCAGTCATGATATATTGTTTACCACCATCGTGGCCATTTGTAATCACAATTGGTGTTACAATGCTTTTTACGTGTTTACTAATGTATTCCCAATCAACTTCAATCAGCAGCTGTCCAACTGAAACCTGATCTCCCTCATTGACAGCTACTGTAAAACCTTGCCCCTTAAGGGAAACTGTTTCCAACCCAACATGAATGAGAATTTCCGAGCCATCTTCTGCTAGAATCCCAATTGCGTGCTTAGTATCAGCTATTAGAATAACTGTGCCCTTTACAGGAGCATTAATAGTTCCTGATGTTGGAATTACCGCTACCCCCTCACCCATCATCTTTTGGCTGAATACCGGATCTGGAACCTCTTCTATGGGGATAATTTTTCCGTTTACTGGTGCATAAATTTGTAACTTTTCTTTTTTAAAAAAATTGAATTTCATACCTATATTCTCCCCTACTTATTGTTAAATATTAACTGAACAACGAAAAAAGGCATGGGGGTATAATAAATGGCTTAAAAGCCTTTTATTTACCACCATGCCTGATCGTGTCAGTAACATGTGATCAATTATTAATCTATTCTATTTATTATAGCATTAATCCTTAAAAAATCAATATGTAAACGGTAACAATTTTTATACAATATGGATAATCTGTTCTTCTAGTATTCCAAACGATATACTAAAAATCTCTCATTTGGATCATGTTCAAAAAAATGCGGCAATATTATTTCTACTTTCAATTCAAAAGTGCTGTAA
>JAIMAD010000460.1 GCA_023512145.1 Bacillus sp. (in: firmicutes)
GTGCATTGGTTATTGGTGCACCCGTATCAAACGTCGCAGGGATTGGGAACGGTGCTAAAAATGGTGTCCTTATTAAAGGCGGGGAAGTCATGGATAAATTCGCTAAAGTGGATACACTCGTATTCGATAAAACAGGGACGCTGACAAAAGGGAAACCTGAAGTAACAGATATTAAATTATTTACTAATCATCATCCGAATGAATTACTAAGATTGGTTGCCCAAGCTGAAACCATTTCGGAACATCATTTAGGACAAACAATTGTAAAAGAAGCAAAAGCAAGAAGCCTAATCCTTACCAATGCCCCAAAAGAAGGAGAAGTTATTAAAGGAAACGGAATTCGTGCGAATGTCGAAGGTCATGTCTTAGCAATTGGGAACCGAAAATTAATGAACACCGAAAACATCACTATTCCCACTGAAGTTTTAAAGTATGCAGTAAACCGTGAAAAAGAAGGGAACACGGCAATTTTTGCCGCACTCGATGGTAAAATTGCTGGTATATTCTCCATCGCTGACCAAATTCGTGAAGATGCCCCAAGAGCATTAGCTGAATTAAGAAAGAATGGAATCAAGAAAATGATAATGTTAACTGGAGACAATGTACACACAGCAGAGTTAGTGGCTGAGAAACTTGAAATAGATGAATACCATGCAGAATTATTACCAGAAGACAAAGTAACATATGTGAAGAAATTAAGGGATTCAGGGCATATCGTTGCGATGGCTGGAGATGGAATAAATGATGCACCTGCGATTGCAACCGCTGATATTGGTTTAGCAATGGGTGAAGGTGGAACGGATGTATCAATGGAAACTGCCGATGTTGTCCTTATGGCCGATAAGCTAATGCAATTGTCACATGCATACTCTCTATCGAAAGCAACTATTCGTAACATGAAACAAAATACGTTCTTCGCAGTTGGAATCGTTTTTGTTCTATTATCTGGAGTCTTAATGGGTTCCGTCCACTTGGCCTCAGGAATGTTTATTCACGAAGCAAGTGTCTTAATCGTAATTCTTAATGCAATGAGATTAATCAGATTTAATAGTAAGAACATAAAAGAAGAAGCCGAAGCAAAAGCAATAAGTGTGTAATTAAATTGATGCTGGAGTTAATTTAATTAGCTGAGGTTTCCTCCCAATAAGCAGAAAAAATCTCCCTAGAATCATTGATTCTAGGGAGATGATGTTAGCCAGCATTCACTTTAAACTTATTATTCGCGGAGTTTTCTTCTCCACAATACTGTTCCCATTATTGTTAATACAGAACCGATAAGGATGAAGTTGTACAAAGGTGAAGCAGTGTTCGGTAGTTGGTGACCGGTTGAACTACTCTCTGTTGTTGATGTCGGTGCTGGTGTTGATACCGGCGTTGATTCATCTGGTATTGGTTCTACTGGAGTTGGTTCTATTGGTGTTGGTTCTATTGGTGTTGGCTCTTCAGTTGTTGGTTCTTCTGTAATTGGTTCTTCTGGTATAGGTCCACAATTCGGAACTGTTATGTCAGAAGGGCCCGGATTCGTGAATGTTACTGCATTTTGTGATAAAATTCTACCATTTATAGTGGTTGTGATACCAACAGTAACCGCAGCAGATTGACTCATTATTGTCCCAATGAATTCAGTGTTAGCTGCTAGAGTTGTTGCACCCTTAACGACCCAAAATACATTACATGCTTGAGCACCATCTGCTAACAAAATCTTTGTGTTGGCTGCAGTATTCAATGTACCATCAATCTGAAAGATGAAAACATTATTACCGCTAAGCGTTAGTGTCTCTGACCCAATACTAACATCGCCTGGATAATGATACACTCCTGGTTGCAGGGTATTACCACCCAGATCTTCACCTGGTAATCCAGTAAAAGTAGCTTCTTGTGAATTCGCAAATGCAATCGCTTTTCCTAAATCGATGTTTGCAGCAGTATATGCAGCATCATTAATATGATTTAATCCATCCGGTGTTGCCGGGACTACTGTCTGGCTAATAGCTCCAGCATCGCCTCCATGTATGGTGGTTCCGACAGTTGTCATCGTATTGGCAAGCAGACCGAAATTACTTGCTGACCCCAGGTTTGGTGCTGTTACTGCAGCCGACGCTGGTATCGCAAAGTTTGAAAATACAAGCGTAGATGACAGTAAAAGTATAGGTATTAGTTTTAAATATTTTGCCTTCATCGTGCACCTCTTTCTAATTTTTGTAACTTCTTTATATTGATATCTATTAATATTCCATACATCAGTCTCTAACTCTATCAACAGTAGATTTACTCTATTGCTAAGGAATAGAACTTTAACAATATATTCATCTGGAGACGTTGAACTACTTACAACAAGACGTAGGAATTATGTAGAATACCTTATACTAATCCTCCTTGTACTGTATTTCGAGCCCGAAAGCTACAAAACAGAAGGGGGACTAAACTATTAGCCTACTTTATCGTATAGTAAATATGTAGTATTGGCAAGGACTGGATAACGTTTGGAACATATATATGAAGGAATTAGTCATAAACTAGTAAGATAAATTTCATGTACAGATAAATACCACTATAATCACAAAAGTTTCCGAGCGCTTTCAAATCATTAGAAATGATTTTGTTAAAACAATAGATAACGTGGTTAAAATTGTGTATAAGCTATTTGTTATAGAATATGGAACACTTAAGAGAGCTTTTATTTTAAACAGTTAGATAATTCTAAAAGGGATCATCGCTTACTAAGGATGGATCCTATTTTTAGTTTCTGCTTTCGTATTGATTAACTATCGTACTCTTATGTTCAACGAAAAGATTTTTGGGCAAATGCACAAAAAAATAGCCTTTTATTCAGTAATATATCAATAGTTTCTATATTTGAAAACGATTACAATGAATTTGTGAGGTAAAGAAAAATTTCATACAATAACGAATAAACGTAAGGAGGAAAATAATGTTTAAACCAAAAGGTGTTATCCCAGCTCTTGTAACTCCCCTTGATAAAGAAGGAAGAATAATGGAGCAAGCGTTGAAAAATGTAATCGATTACACCATTGCAGGTGGAGTTCATGGACTGTTTATATTGGGAAGCAGCGGCGAAATTTACGGATTAACAAATCAGCAAAAACGTCGTGTCGTTGAAATTACTGTTGAACATACAGCCGGAAGAGTACCAGTTTATTGTGGTGCAAGTGAAATTACGACCAGAGACAGCATCCAAACAGCACAAATGGTCCAAGATGTCGGTGGTGTCTCGGCTTTATCTGTATTAACACCTTATTTCTTGACTCCGACTCAAAGTGAATTAATTGAACATTTTAAGGCAATTGCAAAATCAACAGATCTTCCAGTTATCCTTTATGGGAATGAAGGGCGTACGCACGTTAAAATTGATGTTAAATCATGTGAAGAACTTAGCAAGGTTGACAATATTATCGGAATTAAAGACAGCAGTGGGGATATGACAAAAATGGCGGAGTATCTTAGGGTTACTGATAGGAAGACATTCTCTGTACTTGCTGGTCGCGACACCTTGATTTATGCAGGTCTTTGTCACGGGGGAAGCGGTGCAATAGCAAGTACTGCGAATATTGCTCCGAAACTAGTTGCTGATATTTATAACACTTTCCTCACTGGTGATTATAAAAAATCACTAGAATTGCAACTAAAACTTTCTCCATTACGCCTTTGTGTGGATAAAGCGACATTCCCAGTCGTATTAAAAG
>JAIMAD010000461.1 GCA_023512145.1 Bacillus sp. (in: firmicutes)
GTGCGTATCCCATCCCGGTACGTACGGAGCACAATAGCCGCTCATTGACTTATAGCGAACGATAAAGTCTTTTAAAATTTTATTAAGGGCATGACCCATATGGATATCACCATTCGCATATGGGGGACCATCATGTAAAACAAACATCGGGCGACCACTTGTGCGCTCTTGCACCTTTTTATATATTTCCATTTCTTCCCACTTCGCCTGAATGTCAGGTTCTCGTTGTGGAAGATTTCCCCGCATTGGAAATTCAGTTTTTGGCATTAATAATGTATCTTTATACTCCATTTTTCTTCCTCCTGTGTCCTCTCAAATATCAAAATAGCCATTAGGTAAAGCAAACTCGACGATTGTAGAACCCGTTAGGGCAAAGACAAGTCATAGTTGCACTTATGCGGCATAGGAAAGTATAAGCCTTCTTAGAGAAGGTTTATACTAACTATTAACCAAATAAAAAAAACCTCTCATCCCCAAAAAAGGGACGAGAAGGTTTTAATTCCCGCGGTACCACCCTGATAGATAATACGTATATGTCCCGTACTATCCTCTTTAACATTCGTAACGTGAATAACACGCCAAAGCCTACTAACCTCTTTAGGAGGGATTCGACCTGGAACTCGAGGGTGATTTTCCAATTTTTCAACTTTACCGGGCTCTCACCATTCCCGACTCGCTAAGTAAAGCCCTTGAAAAATTGTACTGTCCCTTTCATCGTCGTTTTCCATTCAATATAACTTGTTTAAAAATTATATGCTAATAAAACGCATTTCGTCAAGCTAATGAATCTTCTTCTTGATGAATTTTCAACTCTGTCGCATCTACTTCATACTCTAATAAATGATCCCAATCATCTGTAGTTAACATATCGAGCTGGGCTTCAATCAGCATTTTAAAACGGGTCCGGAACACTTTTGATTGCTTCTTTAAATCTTCTATTTCAAGCGCAATTTTCCTTGCTCTAGATAGCGATTCATTTACAATTCGATCCGCATTTTTCTCTGCTTCTCTAACAATTAGCTTTGCTTCCTTTTGGGCATTACGTTTCACATCTTCACCAGCTTCTTGAGCGATGATGATCGATTTATTAAGAGTATCTTCAATATGCACAAAATGGGCAAGACGCTCCTTCATTTCATTCAAGCGTTCTTCCATTTCTTTTCGCTCTCGGAGGACTAATTCATAATCCTTGATTACTTGATCTAGAAATTCGTTTACCTCATCTTCATCGTACCCTCGAAAACCTTTATTAAACTCTTTATTGTGAATATCCAACGGCGTTAACGGCATTGATGCCACCTCCATACAATTTCTCTACTTCTCTATGTATAAAGCAACTATTCGACAAGTTTCTACGAAAATCCTGCTTTACTGCGATATTTATTTTTGCCTTCCGACGTTAATTCGCCATTTATCTTTTTTTGTTTTCCCTTCAATAATGATTACTTTAGATCTTCCCTGTCCCCTAACTGAAATCATATCATTAATACCACACACAAATGAAGGATTTTCTGTTAATGACCAATTTACTTTGACAAGTCCCTGTTGAATAAACATTTGTGATTTTTGCCGGGATAAATGATATATGGCTGAAATTACAGCATCCAAACGTAAAGAAGCAACTGTTAATTCAAATTCATCCCATAACTCTCCAGACGCAATGGCATTATGGATGGGCGTTTCAATTAGTTTTACGCCTGCCTTGCCAATTGATTCAACATTCCCTTTAATGTAATCGCTAATTTCCTTCGCAGCAAAAAATTGGATCGTTTCATCCTTTATCAGGATATCTCCAAATTTACCACGTTTTAACCCCAGAGACATTAGCGTCCCTAAAACTTGTCGGTGCTCAATTGTGACGAACTTTGTTGGATATTGAATTTCGAATAGACTGATTTGAAATTCATCTTCATCGGCGGTTAAATAATCTGGAAAGATTAGTGCTCTTTTTCGTTCAACATCAAAATTCCCACCAAAAAGTTTATACAACACATCACCATTCTCACCAATTAACACGTTAAGAATATGCTGTTGTCTTGGATCAAGAAAATCGGTAAGCTTGGGAGAATACTGTGTCTCCACAAAATTCTTCCAATGGACTACCTGGTCAATAAATTCCCGTTCTTCTGGCCGGAAATGCTGATAAATATTCATTATTAAAAACACAACCTAGTTATAAAATTCTTAAACCAGCCATCTATATACACTGGTTAACCCTAAATTAGCAAGATTTAAAACAATAATAGCAACAATTGGTGAAATGTCAATCATTCCAATTGGTGGTATAATTTTTCTGAATTGCTCTAAATACGGTTCACAAATTCTCCCGAAAAATTGACCGATGGATGACTCACGTGCATTTGGAAACCAAGACATTAAAATGTAAATAATTAATGCGTAGGAATAAATTGTAATCACCTGTTGGAGAACACCAAAAATTAAGCCCATCAAATTTTACCACCTCGTATTTTGATTATCAAATTCTGGAATTAGCTCTGAAATATTTCCTGATACCTCGACATTTTCAGGAGTACATAAAAAAATACTTAACCCGATTTTTTGAATATCCCCACCGATTGCATAGACTGTCCCACTTAAAAAATCAACAATTTGTCTGCCTTGCTCACTATCAATACGTTGTAGATTCACTACCACGGCACGGCGATTTTTTAAATGGTCAGCAATATCAGGAGACTCAGAATAGGCACGTGGTTCCACTAAGATTACCTTTGATGATTTTGCTGGATTTGAAGACTTTGATACACTTTGCAAGCTGACAACATTTTGGCTTTTCACAAGCTGGTGTTGGTGCTTTTGCTTTAATGGTTCAGCTCTTTCTTGATAATCATCATTTTCATCATCATCATAATCATCATCTCCGACATCTGAATATGATTGATCTTCTTCAGCGGCTAGTTCATCCATTAGTCTTTTCCACCACTCATCAAGCATCGCTTGCCTATTCATTATTTGCGGTTTTCCTTCCTCGTTGTTCATCGCGGCGCACTTTTTTTATTTGCGCTTGTCTTTAAAGCCCATCAATTTTGGCTCGCCATCTCCTCACCTCGCCTTCTCCTCGCCTCGCCTTCTCCTCGCTCCTTCCCTCCCCTTCCTCGCTTCCTCGCCCACCCCGCGCTGCGCCACTTTGGTCCACCCGGCGGGCTGGCGCATCCACTGGCGCCATTCGACCGTTTGTTCACTACTGACGTACACCATTTTTGAAGGTGACATCTTTTCATAATTCAAAATAATTTGGGCACTCTGCACTCTTGATTTTGAAGTAGCTGCCATATGTTGAATGGCAGCTACAATATCCTGTGTTGTTTTGATTTTTTTCTCTTTTTTGTTAGTATAATCACGAATAAATCTTTTAATTACTCCGAATCTCCCATCACAATAACTTTTCCCATGTTTTTCTGCAAAGAAATTTACCTTTATTTTCAATCCATATTCGTCTCCAAACTTGTGAAGGTCATAAAACAATTCCTGGTTTTTAAAATGTTTAGCATTGTCACATCAAATCTTCAGTTCTTTGATTTGGTGTGACTTGAAAACTGAATGATTCAAAATTTTAAACAAAGCTTTGTTAACAAAATACGCATTGTGATCCAAAATTTCAGAAATAATATCAAAATAAAAGAATTTTCTATTCTCATTCTCATCTACATAAACTAACGTTGTACCGAACAAAGTTCTTTGGTG
>JAIMAD010000045.1 GCA_023512145.1 Bacillus sp. (in: firmicutes)
GAACGCCAATGACACCCGCTTCTGCCACAGCCGGATGCTCTACCAGCTTGCTTTCCACTTCGAACGGCCCTACCCGTTCACCTGACGTATTGATTACATCATCAACACGGCCTTCAAACCAGAAATACCCGTCTTCATCCATATAAGCAGAGTCGCCTGACATATACCAGCCGGTTACAAAATACTCTTCATATTTAGCCGGATTGTTCCAAATCTGGCGCATCATCGCCGGCCATGGCGGCATAATCGCCAAGTTCCCCATTGTATTCGGCGGCAATTCATTTCCTTCATCATCAAGGATCGCCATCTTAATACCTGGCAACGGTTTCCCCATCGAACCAGGGCGAATCGGCATAGATCGGTAATTGGCGCAAATGGTAGAGCCTGTTTCCGTCATCCACCAGTTATCATGGATTCGATGATTAAATACCTTTACGCCCCATTTGACGACCTCCGGATTCAATGGCTCACCAACACTTAAAATATGGCGAAGACTGCTTAAATTGAATCTCTTTACGAGTTCATCCCCCGCACCCATTAGCATACGAAAAGCGGTAGGAGCACTATACCAAACCGTAACCCCAAAGTCCTCAATCATTTGATACCATGTTTCAGGACTAAAACGCCCGCCTACAACTACGTTAGAGGTACCTGTTAACCATGGACCAAACATACCATAAGATGTTCCTGTAACCCATCCTGGGTCGGCTGTACACCAGTAAACATCGTCCTCTTTTAAATCTAGAACCCATTTTGCTGTTTGATAATGCTGTATCATTGCATTATGTACATGCAATACCCCTTTTGGTTTTCCTGTGGAACCAGAGGTATAGTGGAGGATTAGGCCGTCTGTCCTGTCCACCCATTCAATCCGAAGTTCCTTGCTTGCTCCCTCAAACTTTTTCAAGAAGTCAATACATAACCCTTGCTCTTCCACATTTTTACCGATAAGGAAAATATGCTCTAGTGCAGGCAACTCATTTACTGGAATTCTCTCTAACAAATCAGGTGTAGTGACTAATACCTTGGCCTCACTATCTTGTAATCTATCTCTGAGGGCCCCTTCCATGAAAGCTTCGAATAACGGACCAATGATTGCCCCGAGCTTGATAGCACCCAAAGCTGTAAAGTAAAACTCTGGTGAGCGAGGCATAAAGATAAATACACGATCCCCTTTTTCTACATTTCCGAAAGTTTTTAACACATTTCCTGCTTTGTTTGATAGTTCCTTCATTTCCTTAAAAGTGTACTTCTCGTTTCTTGAATTATCACGATAGTAGAGGGCAACCTTATTTTTCCGAAAGGTTTTCACATGACGGTCAATGGCCTCATATGCCAAATTAACAAGCCCTGTTTCCTTCCAAGTGAATTCCTTCTCTGTTTCTTTCCAGTCAAAATTCTTGTACATTTCTTCATAATTGCTTAAATTATGATCTCCTTGTACAACTGGCAGCGCTTCCACCTTCATATCCATTCCCCCTTTTTCCTTTTATAGGATTATTATAGTATAAAAAGTTACTATTCACAATTTTTGAAAATGAACTATTTTATTCTCACTTATTATTTTTTTCAGTCTATAAGGTAATTAATAGTAAACTATATGACAGAAAATTTCGTGAAGTCATTTTTACTTGGATAGTTTAAATGTATAATAGAAATGAAACACTAACGATTCTTCCAGGTGGTGAATGAATGGAACACAAAAAGACATACAATGCAAAACAGTTAAAAACTCCTCAAGGGGACATAATTATCGAAGGACCTATTTCATCAGATACACTGGCAGGTTATGAATTTCATGAAGACCTTGTTGCTTTTCGTCCGCCTCTGCAGCAGCATCAGGCCTTGGTAGGTATTGCAAAGCTTACAGAAGGCCGAATTATTATTGCAAGAAACAGGCACACAATTGTTGGTTATGTTACCTATCTTTATCCAGATCCACTTGAACGTTGGTCAGAAGGCAAAATGGATAATTTAATCGAATTGGGTGCCATTGAGGTGATTCCAGAATTTAGAGGCTGTGCAGTTGGTAAAAACCTCTTAATTGTGTCGATGATGGATGATGCGATGGAAGATTATATTACCATCACAACGGAGTATTATTGGCATTGGGATTTAAAAGGAACCAAATTAAATGTGTGGGATTATCGGAAGGTCATGGAAAAGATGATGACTGCTGGCGGCCTTGAGTGGTATGCAACAGATGACCCTGAAATTTGTTCCCACCCAGCCAATTGTCTGATGGCGAGGATAGGGAAAAGAATTGGTCTTGAGTCTGTTCAAAGCTTCGACCGCCTTCGCTTTAAGAATAGGTTTATGTATTAAGAAAAATGCGGTAGGCGAGGGCCTATTCAACATGCATTAAGGCCAGCAAGTATCGCTTCTGGTGCTAACTCTTATAGAACTAGACACCTGAATTTTCATAGTATTGAGGGGGATTTCCCAATGATAGTAGAAGAAATTATGAAAACAGAAGTGGCCACACTTCTTCCAACCGATACAATTGCGGATGCCATTCATTTAATGGAATCCAGAAAAATCCGCCATATTCCAATTATCAATACAGAGAAACATTTAGTTGGTCTTGTCACTATCTCAAAAATCCGTGAGGCAACTCCATCCATTTTTCACGTGAAGGAGCATCCGGAGGATATAAAAAAGCCAGTTGAGACAATTATGGAGCAAAACGTCATCACAGGACACCCTCTTGATTTCGTAGAAGAGGTGGCCGCCCTTTTTTATGAACATAAAATCAGCTGTCTTCCGATTATCAATCAGCGAGAATTAGTTGGTATTGTTACCGAGACGGACTTACTACACACAATGGTGGAATTAACGGGTGCCCATCAACCTGGTTCACAAATAGAAATAAAGGTCCCAAATCTTGCTGGTATGCTTAGTGACATTACCGCTGTTATTAAGAAGCGGAAAGCTAATATTCTCAGTGTCCTTGTTTATCCTGACAAAGAAGATAAGCAGTCTAAGGTACTTGTCTTCAGAGTACAAACAATGAACCCTACTCCACTTATTCAGGATCTTAAACAAGCAGGATATCATGTATTATGGCCGAATCTTCCGGGGATTTCCATATGAGCGATCGCTGTTCTTTTGTTTTCTCTGAAGAACTTTTGAAATATAAATTTAGTAATGATCATCCGTTTAATCAATTTCGGCTTAAGTTAACAGTGGACTTATTACATAAGATGAATGCCCTAAATGCTAAACAGATAATCCCTCCAAGAATGGCCTCTGTGGAAGAGTTAGCCCTTGTTCACGACCGGAGCTATATTGAGGCAGTAAAAAAAGCAGGTCACGGAGAGCTTCCAAAAGAAATAGCAGAAAATTATGGTTTGGGTACAGAAGATACACCATTTTTCCCTAACATGCATGAAGCAAGTTCCTTATTGGTTGGGGGAACATTAACAGCAGTTGATCAAGTAATGACCGGGTTATCCCTCCATTCTCTCCATCTTGGCGGCGGCTTGCATCATGGGTTTAGGGGAAAGGCTTCTGGATTTTGTGTATATAATGATAGCTCGGTTGCCATCAAATATATTCAGGAGAAGTACAATGCACGTGTTTTGTATATTGATACAGATGCCCACCATGGTGATGGTGTCCAATGGTCTTTCTATGATGACCCTAATGTTTGCACTTTATCGATTCATGAAACGGGAAGATATTTATTTCCTGGTACAGGCAACATTAATGAGAGAGGCCAAGGATTAGGCTATGGCTATTCCTTTAATATCCCTGTTGATGCCTTTACAGAAGATGAATCCTGGCTTTTTGCCTATACACAAGCGCTAAGAGAGGTAGCTGCTTTTTTTAAACCCGATGTTATTCTTACACAGAATGGTGCAGACTCCCATTATTATGATCCCTTAACACATCTTTCGGTCACAATGAAGATTTATCGCGAAATACCGCGACTTGCCCATGAAATTGCCCATCAATATTGCAACGGGAAGTGGATTGCTGTCGGCGGCGGAGGTTATGATATATGGAGAGTCGTCCCAAGAGCATGGGCACTAGTTTGGCTTGAAATGACGGAGAATGCAAATTGTTTTGGCGATTTACCAGAGGCTTGGGTAGATTACTGGCAAAAGTTGTCTCCCGTCAATTTGCCTAAGGAATGGGATGACCCAGACAACTTATATACTCCAATTCCGAGAAAAGCTGAAATCACGGAAAAGAATTTAATCACCTTAGAAAAAGCACTATTCCCAATTCGAAATCAACAAAAAAGTGAATCTGTGTGAGAAAATTGCTACCTTTAGTTTTTATGAATGGTGTATGTTGGTCAGACTAAAAAGGCAATTAAAAGGATTCTAATCCTAAATTTTTGGGCTATCTATGGTCGTGGTTCTATTATAAGTGAATTGTGAATTACAAATGTGCTTTTCTCTTTTTCTCTTTCGAAGAACAACTATCAATTTTGCATAGGACTAATTTTTTTCGATTTTTAGTCACCACGATTCCCATTTGACCTGATTTTCCTTCTCTTCCTGTTCTGGGTCACGTAGAACCTTTCCTACGTGACCCTTTTCTTTCTATCTTCCTGTTCTCGGTCACGTAGAACCTTTCAGTAAGGAACCAAAGGCGCAAGTGCCCCCGTTTAGCAGCGTAGGGACTAGAACTGCGAATCTAGGCTTCAAAACCTCCTAGACCCCAGTCATAAGCTGTACTGCTCTGTTACCAATCACAAGGTCCACGCTTTTGCTTGTCGTAGCAGTAGAGTGCGAAAGTACACTTGTTGCTTGTTGCTTGTTGTTTGTTGTTTACCCTGGATTCAGATAACTATTTTATTGCTATCTAAACTAATGTATTTATTATTTTCCTAAACAAAAAAAAGACTGCCAATACGGCAGCCCTTCCTAGTTATTTTGTTGATTCACGATGTTCAATTCGATGTGGAAGGACGACAATTTGTTCTTCTACCTTTTCTTTATTCATTAATTTGGTAAGCAGTCTCATTGCTACCGCACCAATATCATATAACGGTTGCACAATTGTTGTTAGCTGTGGGCGTACCATTAGTGAGAGCCTTGTATTGTCAGATGTGATTACCTCAAAATCTTCAGGGATTCTGTAGCCTTTGTCCTCTGCACCATGAACAACTCCAAGTGCCATTTCATCGGACCCCACTAAAATAGCGGTTGGTCTTTCAGAAACTTCTAGTAATTTATCAAATGCCTCAATTCCTGAATCATACGTATAGTCACCTTCAACGATAAGTTCTTCATTAAATGGGAGACCAGCTTCTTGAAGGGCACTTTGATAACCTCTCAGTTTCAGCATTCTGTTTTTAGGTTCGTGTAATGGCCCAACAACAAATGCGATGTTCTTATGACCTTTTTCAATAAATTCTTTAACTGAATCAAATACAGCTTCTTCATAATTGATATTTACAGAGGGTATCTTGTTTGAATCCTCGACGGAGCCTGCAAGGACAATCGGTACAGGCGACTTTTCAAATTCTACCACGTGTTCAGGAGTAATGTTTCCGCCCATGAAAACTAATCCATCCACTTGTTTACCAAGCATAGTATTGAGCACACGAAATTCTTTGTCTTTATTTTGGTCAGAATTGCTTAAAATGATATTGTACTTATACATCGTAGCGATGTCTTCAATACCACGGGCTAATTCAGCAAAAAAGATATTTGAGATGTCTGGAATGATTACTCCGACAGTTGTTGTTTTTTTACTTGCCAATCCACGAGCAACCGCATTCGGGCGATAGCCTAAACTTTCTATTACTTCTAAAACCTTTTTACGGGTTACTGGTTTTACGTTCGGGTTTCCGTTAACAACACGTGAAACGGTTGCCATCGAAACATTGGCTTCTCTTGCAACATCATAAATTGTAATAGTCACTTTTAACACTCTCCTAAAACGATACGTTGTTTTATTTATTTTACACAGCTTGTATAAACTTAGTCATTTTGTTTATATTTTGGTATTGTGAAAACCTAATCTATCTTAAATATGTATTAATGATACGACAAGAAGGTTAAAGCCGCAATCGTATTTGTCAACAATTGTCGTAAATTTTCTATATATTTTCAAAAAAACCCCCTGCATTGGAGTTGCAGAAGGTTTTTTGATGCAAATTGTTCATTTTTCCAATTTAACGACGAACAAAATTTGAGGCAAGTATTTCATTATAGAATGTATCAAACTGATTAAGATCCATTTGCTGTTGTGCATCTGAAAGTGCAACAGCCGGATCTGGATGAACCTCGGCCATAACTCCATCTGCGCCAATCGCCAAGGCAGCCTTCGCACATGGCAGTAATAAGTCCCTTCTACCAGTTGAATGTGTAACGTCAACAAATACTGGTAAATGAGTTTCTTGTTTTAGAATTGGAACAGCAGAAATATCAAGGGTGTTTCTTGTTGCCCGTTCATACGTCCTTATACCACGCTCGCAAAGAATGATTTGTCCGTTTCCTTGAGCCATAATGTACTCGGCTGCATGGATAAATTCTTCAATCGTTGCAGATATTCCTCTTTTTAGTAAAACAGGTTTATTTACGGAACCTGCCGCTTTTAACAATTCAAAGTTCTGCATGTTCCGTGCACCAATTTGGATGACATCGATATACTCAATCGCCATTTCAATATCAGCTGGATTCACAATCTCACTTATAACCGCCATGTCGAATTCATCTGCGACACGTTTAAGAATTTTTAAACCCTCTACACCTAACCCTTGTAAATCGTAAGGTGACGTTCTTGGTTTATATGCCCCGACACGTAGGATCTTAAGGCCCTTTTCTTGCATTGCTTTTGCCACGGTGGCTACTTGCTCATATGACTCAACTGCACATGGGCCAAAAATGAAATGCTGCTTTCCATCACCAATGTTTTGACCTTTAATTGTAACAATTGTATTTTCAGGTTTATTTTTCCTTGATACCAGCAATGCTTTACTATCGTCATCCTTTTGCAAATCAAGACCTGCTTTAAAAATTTCTTTAAAAATATGGTCGATAGTCGAATTATCAAAAGGTCCATCATTATGTTCTTTAATAATATCGAGCATTTTTCTTTCCCGGACTGGATCGTAACGGTAAACCCCTTTGTTTTCCTTAACCTGTCCAATATCTTGGACGAGCCCGGCTCTTTCATTAATTAGTCTTAATAATTCCAAGTTTACTTCATCAACACGTGATCTCAATTGATCCAATTCAACTTTTTTGCCCATCCTTCGTCCCCGTCCTCTCTATTGCTACACAGTTTTTTATTTTCATAAATTCTGAGTGCATCTGCGAAACATTTCTCATCGCTAATGGTATACAAACCAAAGAGTTTCAAATATTATATCATTTCACAATAATTAGGATTTATTATAGCGGAAATATATTTCTTTGTCACCTATTATTTCTTTAACGATTAAACGCTTTTAAGTGTTAAAGTAATTTATTATTATAGTAGAGTATCGTCTGCCATTGTTCCGAGTCTGGTGCTGACTTACTATAAGCAATTATCTTTATCCTTAGGAATCTTAAATAATTTATTTATCCTCACCTATGGCAGTTGATAAAGCTCGATTAGTTATTTTCCAGTGAGAAGCATTCCATAATGGTTCACCGTTTGAAAATAAGATTACTTGCGGCGTTTCGTGTTTAATATGGAACTTCTCTGCTATTTCATTAGATAACTGACGACTTTCCTGAACAGCCAAGTAATATGTAGGGAAGTTCTGATGTTCATTAGCATATTTTTCGAATTCCATATATGCAGCATGACTAATTGGACATGTTAAGCTATGTTTTAAGAGATAAAATTTACTTTCTATTTTTAACAACTCGTCAAATTGTTCTGTAGAATCAACAATTTTTAGCACCTCATTATCTCCTCCCTAAAATTAATAAACGGTGAAGTAATCTTACCACTTCACCGTTTGGATAACAAATAAACAGATTTACCCTTTAAAATTTATTGCTTTACTTTGCTTTCTTCCATCTCAAAAGCTTTCTCAGCTTCTTCTAACCTTTTTCTAATTTCAGAACTATCTAGTGTTTCTTTTTCTGCTAGCTCTTTAGAATTAGTAATCTCCTGCGGATTTTGAATTGGAATATAGATTACTTCTGATTCTTCTTCAATTTTATCATGGTTTGTTGTTTTTTCTTTAACCTTATTTATTAGTCCTGTAGATTTTAGGACGATTCCTTGTGTTAGTGCTGATGTTTTTGAGGCCAGGTCACTGCTTTTGTTGATAACATTTTCTCGTATTCCTGTGGTTTTTTCCTTGAAGGAACCCGCTTGGAGATTCAGTTTACTGCGAATATCTTCCCCATATTTAGGCGCCAAAAGCAATGCAGCGGCAGCACCGACTACCCCGCCGAGTAGTACTCCTAGCAAAAAGCTATTGGAAGACTCCTCGTTCCGATTTTGATTTGTGTCTCGCGATTCATAATTGGCCATCATGATACCTCCATTAAAGTTTGTTTTAATGAGCTCTAAGCTTTTTCTTACTTTCGTCAGTGTCTATTTCACTTTTTGCTTGCTTTCTTGCCTGCCACTTATCCTTTAACTCAAGAATGATATTGCTCCATTGAATTATTTGCGAGATTTTCTCTTTGCTTTCCTCTACTTCCCTGTCCACTGAATTAGTAATATTTTGTAAGGTTCCATTAAATTTGGCAACTGTAGCTCCCACGTCTTTTACAGCCACAACCACACTATTTAAGCTTTCAGACTTCTGCTGAATATCATCAGCAAGTGCATTCGTCTTATGTAAAAGCATTGTGGTTTCAGTTGTAACGCCATCAAGCTGCTTTTCTAACCCGGTTAATGTTTTTGATACGCTTGATAGTGTAACTTGAAGAGATTTAAGCGTTTTCGCTAAGAATATGACAAGCACTAAAAACGCAATTGCTATCAAGGCTACACTTAAGTATAAAATAATTTCCATTGTAATACCTCCGCCTAATTTATTATTATGTATTACCCAACTAATATGGATATAAACCTTGCTAATATCTTATCCTACTTCTGTATATTTGTCTTGCTTTCCTGCCATTTGTTATTAAAATTCCAAGCGGGGTATTGCTCCGCTTGTTTTATCTTTCAACTTTCAAACCTTATTCGGGTACAATAATAGTTGTACTTACCAAAACTATTGGAGGCGTTTTAAAATGAAAGATTCTCGTATTGAGAAACTGGCTAAAAATTTAATTAATTATTCTGTTCAGCTACAAAAGGGTGAAAAATTATTAATTGAAAACTTTGGTCTACAACGCGAGCTTGTTAGCGCACTCGTAAAAGAAGCCTACTTAGCAGGTGGCTATCCATTTGTGCTTTTAAAGGACCAACAAGTCGATCGCTCCCTGTTATTAGGGGCACAGGATGAGCAGTTTAATATGATGGCCGACTTTGAAGCAAATGTGATGAGCAAAATGGATGCATACATAGGTCTTCGCTCTGGTGATAACATTAGTGAACATGCTGATGTCCCAGATGATAAAATGAAAATCCATGGAACAACGATTGGCAAAAAGGTGCATCGCGATATTCGTGTTCCAAAGACAAAATGGGTTGTTCTTAGGTACCCAACTACTTCAATGGCTCAACTTGCAAAGATGAGCACTGAAGCCTTCGAAAATTTTTATTTTGATGTATGTAACCTTGATTATGGAAAAATGGATGATGCCATGACAAGTCTCAAGGCACTTATGGACCGGACAGACAAAGTTCGTATCACCGGACCTGGAACAGACCTTTCCTTCTCAATTATGGATATTCCTGCAATTAAATGTGCTGGTCGTCTAAATATCCCTGATGGTGAGGTATATACTGCTCCTGTTCGTGAATCTGTTAATGGAGTGATTACCTACAACACACCATCCCCGTACCAAGGCTTTACGTTTGAAAACGTTAAACTAACATTTAAAGATGGGAAAATTGTCGAAGCTGAGTCAAATGATACTAGCCGAATCAATAAAATCTTTGATACAGATGAAGGGGCACGCTATGTTGGTGAGTTTGCGATTGGGGTAAATCCCTATATCCTTAATCCAATGCAGGACATCTTGTTTGATGAAAAAATTGCTGGTAGCTTCCATTTCACTCCAGGACAATGCTATGATGAAGCCTTTAATGGCAACCATTCCAATATTCATTGGGATATGGTGAATATCCAGCGCTCTGAATATGGCGGCGGAGAAATATATTTTGATGATGTGTTAATCCGTAAAGATGGCTTGTTCATCATTCCTGAATTACAAGTACTTAATCCTGAAAATCTCAAATAACTAAGAAAAGTGCAATGTCCTGTTTAACTGCGTATTTTCCTTGGGCGCTTCGACTAAGATAAAGGAAACAAGGGAGAGCGATTCGTTTCAGGTGCTGACAAAGCGAATGGAGAAGAGTGATTTCCACTAGCAGTAGAGGCGCCGTAGCACGGACATTTCTCAAAGTCAAACACAGTTATGTTGGGGCTTTGCGGGCAATAAAACAAGGATGCCAACTAGTGCTGGCATCCCCTTTTTAATGTTTAAGAAACTATAAAATAATTTAAAATGGCATGCAGCCCGTGCTCCCTAGTGTACTTCGCTCTCCAGTCAAACGGGGTGCCCTGCACCTTTTGTTCTTAGAATAATTGTTTTTCATAGGATTCTTGGAATTTCTGGACGTCCCCAGCACCCATAAAAATGATGACGCTATTGTGATGTGCATTTAACAAGGAAGTATCTTCTTCTGAGATTATTTCAGATTCAGCAATTTTATCCTGTAAATCCTCAATAGTCAGCTTTCCATGGTTTTCCCTTGCCGAACCAAAAATCGCACATAAATAGGTTTTATCTGCTAGTCGTAAACTTTCTGCAAAGCCATCTAGAAATGCTTGTGTCCGTGTGAAGGTGTGTGGTTGAAACACAATAACAATTTCTCTGTTGGGATATTTTTGCCTAGCAGCATCAATAGTTGCTTTGATTTCAGTGGGATGATGGGCATAATCATCTATTAATATTTGCCCGCCAATTGTTTTTTCTGTAAATCTTCTTTTCACACCATGAAACGTAGTAAACTGCTCCTTGACTATCTCAACATTTATTTCTTCATAATGACACAAACCAATGACTGCAAGTGCATTTAAAATACTGTGATTTCCAAAAATCGGAATCGAAAATGAGTCATAGAATGTATTACGTATAAATACATCGAAACTAGTACCATTCGTTGTTTTCACAATGTTTTTTGCCTGATAGTCGTTTTCTTCGCCAAATCCGTAAAATAAGACTGGAACCTTGGCCTGAATTTTTTGAAGTTGCTCGTCATCCCCATAGGCAAATATTCCTTTTTTCACCTGAATTGCCATTTCTTGAAATGCCGAAAAAACATCTTCGATATTGGCAAAGTAATCCGGGTGATCAAAATCGATATTTGTCATGATTGCATAATCAGGAAAGTAGGATAGGAAATGCCTTCTATATTCACAAGCTTCGAATACAAAATATTCAGCACCTTCTTCGCCCTTACCTGTTCCATCACCAATAAGATATGATGTAGGTTTTGCACCTGCAATTACATGTGCGAGTAGTCCTGTAGTAGATGTTTTTCCGTGTGCCCCAGTAATTGCAACACTTGTAAAGTTTTGCATAAAATCACCTAAAAAACGATGGTACCTTACAATAGGTAGACCAAGCTTCATAGCCTCTTGAATTTCCTCATGGGTATCAGGAAAAGCATTTCCTGCAATAATCGTTAATCCTGGCTTGATATTTTCCTTTTGAAAGGGAAGAATCATTATCCCTGATTGTTCAAGGGCCAGTTGTGTAAAAAAGTGCTTTTCGACATCGGAGCCTTGCACCTGAAATTTCATATCGTGTAGAACTTGTGCAAGTGCACTCATTCCCGACCCCTTTATACCCACAAAATGGTAAATAGTCATAGAAAGAACCTCCAACCAACGTCTATCTGTAAAACAGTATATGACATCTGTTTTGTATTTGCTAACAAGAAAAGGAAGGCAACCTTAAGAGCTGGAGCCTTATTAACCGTTCTTTAAGAAAACCGATAATTCTTTCACTTACCTCAAAAACATTAAATTATTATAACATTCTTCACACATAAACACTATTTCGACATTTATGCTTTGAAATGTTCATATTAGTGCATTATATATTATTTGTCCATGTCTTTAAAGAATACTTTCCATTAATAATTTAATCTTTAATCTTGAATAGACTCCAAGTCAGCTTCCGTCATCAATACTTCACGGGCTTTGCTTCCATTCGAACTGGTAATATATCCATTTGTTTCAAGCATATCCATCAATCTTGCTGCGCGATTATAGCCAATTTTAAATCGTCGTTGCAAGCTTGAGGTTGAGGCCCCACCCTGTTCAATAATAAACTCGCAGGTATCATAAAAAAGTTCGTCCTCATCTTCAATTATCTGCGCTTTTTTTAATAGTTCTTCCTGAACAAATAAATAATCTGGCTCTCGCTCGCCTTTCACATGGTCCACGATTAGATCAATTTCTTCATCTGAAACAAACGTTCCTTGCAGACGGACGGGTTTAGAAGAACCATTTTCTAAAAATAACATATCCCCGCGCCCAAGTAACTTCTCAGCACCACTAATATCAATAATCGTACGAGAATCAACCTGAGAAGAAACTGAAAAGGCAATCCTTGTTGGGATATTGGCTTTAATTAATCCTGTGATGACATCAACTGACGGTCTTTGAGTCGCTACAATTAGATGGATACCACAAGCTCTTGCTTTCTGAGCAATCCTGCAAATCGCCTCTTCTACATCTGCTGGTGACATCATCATTAAATCTGCTAACTCATCAATAATTATTACTATAAACGGAAGCTTATCCGAATATTGCTTATGCTTTATGGCCAGTTCATTAAAGCGGTGGATGTCACGAACACCGGTATGCGCAAATAGCTCGTAACGTCTTTCCATTTCATCCACAGCCCATTTTAATGCCGCAGTCGCAGCTTTGACGTCAGTGATTACCGGACAAACGAGATGTGGAATTTGGTTATATGGTGCGAGTTCCACCATTTTAGGATCAATCAGTAAAAGCCTCAAATCCTCTGGGCTTGCTTTGTACAACAAGCTTATAATAATTGAGTTAATACAAACACTTTTTCCTGACCCCGTCGCACCAGCAATTAAACCGTGTGGCATCTTCTTTAAATCGGTAACAATCGGTTTTCCAGCGATATCAAGACCAAGCACCGCAGTTAACGGGGAAAGTGATTCTTGAAAAACACTGCTTTGTAAAATTTCGTTAATTAGTACTGGCCTTGACTTTTGGTTCGGTACCTCAATACCAATCGTATGTTTTCCTGGGATTGGAGCTTCTATCCGAATATCTCTTGCGGCAAGACATAACTTAATATCATCGCTTAAATTTGTTATTTTGTTAACTTTTACCCCTGGCTCTGGTTGCACCTCAAAACGAGTGACAGAAGGGCCCTGTGTCACATTAACAACACTTGCCCCGACATTAAAATTTTGCAACGTTTGGTTTAAGAGCTCCTCTTGTTTTCTCAGCCACTCGTCATCCCTCTGCAAAATAACAGGAGGATTTAACAAACAAAAGGGTGGGAGCACATATCCACTTTGATCATTTTGCTGGTTTTTCTCTTCGTTATTTTGGAATAGGTCAACTTTTTCCTTTTTATGTTCCATTATCAAAACCTGCTGTCGCTGGTGTTGTTGCTGTTCTTGTACCAGTGGTTGTTGTACTTTTAACTCTGGTTGCGGTACTTGTAGCTCTGGTTGCTGTACTTGTAGCTCTGGTTGCAGTACTTGTAACTCTGGTTGCAGTACTTGTAGCTCTGGTTGCAGTACTTGTTGTTGTTCCATGACTCTTTTTCGTTTTCTTTCTTCCCACTTTTGTTTATCTTGCTTTAACATCATCACATTAAATGGCAAATGGGAAGACTTTGGTGTTGGCGGTTCAGGTGAAGCCTCGACACTTTTTTCTTTTGTAACAGATTCTCTCTCAATTTCTTCGAGTGAAATGGAACTAGTTGCAGTCTGAACACCTACCGATGTTTTAGCAGAAACCACTTCTAAAGTAGCTTCCATTTCTCTGTGTTGAGCAATTTCGAAGCTGTTGGATTTCTCTCTTGGACCATTATCTTCCTTGACAATTATTGCTGTCGACTCTATTTCAGGTATCGTCTCTTCAAAAGCAACTAGGTAATCAAGCTCCTTTTCAGGTTCTTCACTAAAGAAATGACACAATTCATGCTCGACAATTTCCTTCGTGTTTTTTGGACGATTAAACCCAAAAATCGGCGAAGGAATTTCTGTTGGCTTAAAGGGACCATTCTTTCTTTTAGACTGTTCTTTTTTCGGTTTAGGCAATTCCTTTATTTCTGTTAGTTGAAAGGAACCGTCATTTCTTGGAGAATGTCCTTTTTTTGTTTTAGGAAATTCCTTTTTAACTAGTTGTACTATAGTTTGTTCCGTTTTCCTCCTTTTTTCAGGAAGGCGCTCGGTTCTTACTTTTCGTAATGTTTCTTCCTTTCCCTTTGCACTACCACTGGTGGATGTGAGGGGCGATAGCTGCCTTTCGGGTATTGATAGGAAATCTTTGTATCTAAATCCTTTAGACTTTCATTTTTATTTAGAAATGGCTGACTATTAGACTTATGTATAGTATAATCGTCAATTTCTTCTTCATCATCTTTTTTTAATCTTTGAAAAAAGTCTTGGATCCAGCTCAAAACTATCACTCTTTCTACTTTCATCTATCATTCTATTTTAGCAGTATTTCATATTAATTCGACATAATTCTTTAAAATGAGTCGAAATACATTCTAATTGGCTTTAAACTCAAAAGACGTAATAATAAACCGTAAGTTAGCTAGACAGGAAAAAAGACCACTTTTTGACGTGATCCCTCATTCAAATTTTCTTTATTTATTTTTCCCTAAAATAAAAATTGGTTCTAATTCACTATTTTCATACAGAAATGATAAGGCCGTTATCGGAACATGTCCATTTGCAAAAAAGCTCATTGCCATTTGTGCAATCACATCGTAGCCTCTATCATTACGGACATCGACAATAATTAACACGTCCTGATGTGGAACAGCTACAACCATTGTCCCGGTAATCTTCTTCTCAATATCATTCAGAAAGCCCTTATTTAAGATCCGACTTGCATCGTACCCGTCATTCGTGTTGAGAAAATAAAAGCTATTGCCGGCAACCTGATCTTCTTTTAGTGGTGTTGAAAGGGACCTTACATTAAATAAGGCAATTTCCTTAATTCTGCTAGCATCCCATCCCTCTTTTGTCATTATACGCGAGTCAATCAACCGATATGTATTTCCCATATCATACGCATAATAAATTTTTGTTTCCGCAGTATGGTCGTCAATCAAGAAAGGATTACCCTCTTCTGCTTCAGTTGGGAAGGACGAGGAACGAATAACAGGAAGGATTTTTTTCTCGTGATCTGTTAGCTGAACAGTGTCCTCCATGGCTGCTAACCCTTCCACTACATAATACACGACTTCATCAATTGCCTTTTCCTTTTCAACATACCATTTGGCGATAATCCCTGATAATTCAACCGTAATCCCTTTTCCAACCAATTCGCTTTCGATTCGTAGCGAATCTTTTTCGCGATCATAAGAAATCAGCCTGTCTTTTCCAGCTAAGCGTGATTCTAATATTTGTCTCATATTTCTACTATCCATTTTCATTTTTATATCCCTCCAAGAAAAGTGCAAATACCCTGGGCACCCCGTCAAGACCTGTCAATGAAAATAGTTCTTGGACTTTCATTGGCAGCTCTGAAACGACCTCAAGGGGCTAGGCTACTTGCGCCAGAAAGTTAAATTATAGAGCATCAAAACCTATTGTACATGAAAAAACTCCAACTCAAAAGGAGATGGAGTTTTCAGATAGAATTATTTTAAACCTGTGATGAATTTTTCGATTTCTTCCTGTGTTTTTCGATCTTTACTTACGAAGCGCCCAAGTTCTTTTCCGCTTTCAAAAGCGAGAAAACTAGGAATCCCAAAAATATCTAATTGCTGGCACAAATCGATAAATTGATCGCGATCAATATGTATAAATGTATACTC
>JAIMAD010000462.1 GCA_023512145.1 Bacillus sp. (in: firmicutes)
TTATTTAAGGTACGTTATTTTTTTGTAAGCACGCTTATTTTTTTATAGGGACATAGACAACAACCTTTAAAATCGTCATTTCACCTTACTCAACCGTAACCGATTTAGCCAAATTACGCGGTTTGTCTACGTCGCATCCGCGGTGTAGGGATGCATAATAAGCAATTAATTGCATTGGTATGACAGAGATAAGTGGTGTTAATAATTCATGTACGGCTGGGAGGACAAAGGAATCTTCATCCATTTCTAATCCCTTCATCGAAATGATACATGTGTTTGCTCCCCGTGCAGCAACCTCTTTTACATTCCCACGAATACTTAAGTTTACGTTTTCTTGGGTTGCAAGTGCGAAGACTGGAGTTCCCTCTTCAATTAAAGCGATTGTACCGTGCTTTAATTCCCCACCAGCAAAGCCTTCTGCTTGAATATAAGATATTTCTTTTAACTTTAGTGCACCTTCTGAAACAACATAGTAGTCGTTGCCACGTCCAATGAAAAAGGCATTGCGTGTGACCGCTAAATATTCTCTTGAAATATGCTCAAACAACTCTTTTGAGTCGCAAAGTACTTCCATTGCGTTTGCGATAATACCAAGTTCGTGCACAAGATTAAATTCTACGTTCATATTTTTAGCTTTTGCTGTTACTTCAGCTAAGATTGCAATAACTGCTAACTGTGCAGTATAGGCTTTAGAAGAGGCAACCGCTATTTCCGGACCCGCATGTAACAGAAGTGTATAATCTGCTTCGCGCGAAAGAGTGGAACCAGGAACATTGGTTATCGTTAAGGTAGGGTAACCCATTTCCTTTACTTTAACAAGGACAGCACGGCTATCAGCAGTTTCTCCACTTTGTGTAATGAATATAAACAACGGCTTTTCAGAAAGGAGTGGCATATTATAGCCAAATTCACTGGAAATATGAACCTCGACAGGAATGTTTGCCATTTTTTCAATAAACTGCTTTCCGACCAGACCGGCATTATAGGAGGTACCTGCAGCGATAATATACAGGCGATCCGCTTCATTCAATGCATCAATAATTTCTTGGTCAATCGTTAGTTCCCCAAGTTCATTCTGATACGTTTGAATAATTCTTCTCAATACGGGTGGCTGTTCATCAATCTCTTTTAACATGTAATGTGGGTATGTGCCTTTTTCGATATCACTTGCATCCAGTTCAGCCGTGTATGGCTCACGGTTTATCACTTCACCGTTCAGGTTTTGAATGGTCACGTCATCCTTTGTAACAAGGACAATTTCCTTGTCCACTAGTTCAACGTATTGATTCGTTACTTGAATCATTGCCATCGCGTCACTTGCAACAACATTGAAGCCTTTACCCAAACCAACAAGCAAGGGGCTTTTATTTTTCGCAACAAAAATGGTCTCATTGTCCTGTTCGTCTAATAAGGCAATGGCGTATGATCCTTTTAAAAGGCTGAGCGTTTTACGGAACGCTTCAATCACTTCTAACCCTTGGTTGACAAACAACTCAACCATTTGAACAATCACTTCTGTATCCGTTTCACTTTCGAACGAAACGTCTGCTAAATAGTCACGCTTTAACAACTCATAGTTCTCGATGACGCCGTTATGGACAAGCGTAAAACGACTTGATGCGCTTTGATGTGGATGTGAATTCCCTCTACTTGGTACCCCGTGTGTGGCCCAGCGTGTGTGGCCAATCCCGATATTTGCAAAAACACTCTCATCAACAATGCTGCGCAAATCAGCTATCCGTCCCTTTTCTTTAAAAACGCATATCCCCTGTTCATTCTTTACCGCAATTCCTGCTGAATCATAACCTCTATATTCGAGCTTTTCTAATCCATTTAATAAGATTTCGATCGAGTCATTATTACCAATATATCCAACAATTCCACACATTTTTTTGTTTCCTCCCTGATATAGGGGGCAAGAATGCTCTGGAGGCTCATGCTTGCCCCCTTATCTCTGTTTAGTAAGGTATCTGTCTATACCTTTTTATAAATGACTGTTAGTGTGCGCATTTTCTTCTCTTTGTGCACAGAGTTGCCTCTATGTTTTAAAGAAGAAATTTTCGGTTGTGCGTCTCCAACCGGGAGGTATCCGCCGAACATTCGATAATCCTCCTCCTCGTCAACTAGCCTAACAACTGCAGGCTAGTTCAGGCGCTTTTAAGAAAAATATTCTACACGACCCACCTTTCTGTAAAAAATGGCTATTTCTACTTTTAATAAACAAAGCAAATTAATAGTACTATGATTGTCAGGGGACGTCAACTTATAACATAACCACCGTGTTTTTAGGGTTACAGCCATACATAATAAAATATGCAGGAGGGGAAAAAAAGTTCCCCTCCTGCATATTTGTAATTCGTTATTCCTTTAATTCCATTTCTTCTTTCACTACTGCCACAATGCGATTTACATAGGATTCACACAATTCCTCTGTCGATGCCTCCGCCATGACGCGAACAAGTGGTTCAGTTCCTGATGGTCGGACTAGAATCCTTCCATTTCCAGCCATTTCGGCCTCTACTTGTTCAATAACATCTTTTACTTTGCCGTTATCTGTCACATGATGTTTATCGGTTACTCTCACATTGACAAGCCTTTGCGGAAATTTTTTCATTTCTGCTGCTAGCTCGGAAAGTGACTTTTGGGTAGCCTTCATAATATTGACTAACTGCAGGCCAGTGAGGAGCCCGTCACCGGTAGTATTATAGTCCAAGAAAATGATGTGACCTGATTGTTCACCGCCAAGATTAAAACCATTTTTCCTCATTTCTTCGACAACATAGCGGTCGCCAACGGCTGTTGCCACGCTGTGAATTCCATGATTTTCAAGGCCTTTATAAAAACCAAGATTGCTCATAACTGTTGAGACAACCGTATTTTGTTTTAATTTCCCGTGTTCTTTCATATATTTGCCGCATATATAGAGGATTTGGTCACCGTCAACAATATTCCCCTTTTCATCGATGGCAATTAAACGGTCACCATCACCATCAAAGGATAGACCGACATCTGCCCCTTTCTCCTTTACCAAGACAGCAAGTGCTTCTGGATGTGTCGAACCAACACCCGCGTTGATGTTTAATCCATTTGGAGATGCACCCATTGTAGACAAGTCCGCATCCAAATCAGCAAATAAAAATGTTGCTAAGGTAGACGTTGCCCCGTGTGCACAATCCAAGGCGATATGAATTCCTGAAAAATCTTCATCGACAGTATTTTTTAAGTATTGAAGATACTTTTGTCCACCTTCAAAATAATCCATAACTTGACCAAGCTCCGAACCGACTGGTCGAGGTAATTGATCTTCTGGCAAATCAATCAGTCCCTCAATCTCTATCTCCTGTTCATCAGAAAGCTTAAATCCATCCGGGCCAAAAAACTTTATGCCATTATCCTCTACTGGATTATGAGAAGCAGAAATCATCACACCCGCTTGTGCTCCTAATGCTTTTGTTAAATAGGAAACACCAGGAGTAGAAATGACTCCTAAACGCATTACTTCTGCTCCAATCGATAATAAGCCTGCCACAAGCGCACCTTCGAGCATATGCCCAGATACACGTGTATCACGGCCAATAAGCACTTTTGGACGATCCTTATCCTTTGTTAAAACATATCCGCCAAAACGGCCTAGTTTAAAGGCTAATTCAGGTGTTAGTTCGCTATTTGCTACTCCACG
>JAIMAD010000463.1 GCA_023512145.1 Bacillus sp. (in: firmicutes)
GTGTATTTCTTTATAAAGAACAGTATAGTTTTTTTACTGGAGGTGATAAAATAAATAGTAACATTGATTCACTCAAAGAAAGTTAGCTATATAATCTTAATTTAATTAACTAATGATCTTTCTTGATAGAACTCATAGAGAGATGGTCATACTGAAGTATGTTTAAAACGTTCCTTATCAAGAACTTATTCTTTAATGATTTTAGCGCTACATCAAGAATGTCCACTTGTGGCGACAACCACAGCGAACTGGCCACAAGCAGTACTTGACACCACGAATACCATTAGTGCATTTTTTATCAATAGTTAAGTAAAAATACTAATTTGATAGTTTTTTTGGGGGGTTTTTTGATGAGGTCTCATAAAAAGAAAAGTAGAAATGGCTTAAAGGTAACAGGAATAATTCTTTTGTGTCTATTTATATCTGTCGGAGTGTATAGTTACACCGTATATCATTCTCTTAAAAATGCGGTTGTAACGATGCACAAGCCAGTCAAACGAGAAACACCAATAAAACGGGAAAAACCTGTGATTTTAGAGGGAAAAGATCCATTTTCTGTTTTAATGCTTGGTGTAGATGAGCGAGAAGGTGACAAAGGACGGTCGGATACCATTATTGTCTTAACGGTCAATCCGAACAGTAATTCAGTTAAAATGCTAAGCATCCCACGTGACACACGGACGGAAATAATCGGAAAAGGGATTGATGATAAAATTAACCATGCTTATGCTTTTGGAGGGGTTCCAATGGCCATGGATACTGTAGAAAACTTCCTCGATATCCCGATTGATTATTACATGCAGGTTAACATGGAGGGCTTTAAGGATATTGTCGAGGCTGTTGGAGGTGTAAATGTCCAGAATGATTTGGACTTCAAGCAAAATGAATTCCACTTTGCAAAAGGAGAAATCACCCTTAACGGCGAACAAGCGTTAAGTTTCTCAAGAATGAGATACGATGATCCGCGAGGTGACTTTGGTCGCCAATCAAGACAGAGGCAAATCATTCAAGGGGTAATCAATGAAGGAATGAGCATATCAAGTCTAACAAACTTCTCCGATATCTTCACTGCCCTTGGAAAAAGTATTACAACAAATTTAACCTTTGATCAGATGGTCGATATCCAAAAGAATTATCGAGATACTGGAAAAAACATTCAGCAAATAGAAATAAAAGAAACGGGCACAATGATCAATAAAATTTATTATGGTTTGGTTTCGCCCGTTGAGAAGCAAAAGATTCAAACAGAATTAAAGTCGCAATTAGAACTAAATTAAAACATCACTAGCCTTAGCTGACTGGAAAGAAGTTGAAAGACGACTTTTGAGACAGTCCTTTTTTCCTGCTGAAACCTAAGTTGTAAAGTCAACAACCCATAACCCGAGTTCAGTGATGTTCTCAGCTTATTCATGAAATCTCTCAAAAAAAACGATTCCTTCTAGTAAACTAACTAGAAGGAATCGTTTTTAGGACGGATTTGGAATGATGGCGATTTGCCTGACACCAAGAGCAAGAGAAATTAATGAATAGGTTGTGAATCGGATGATCTGGCTATATTTTGTTATCTCCTATTTGATTGGAAGTCTTATGTTCGGATTTCTCGTCACAAAAACTCTATACCATCAGGATATTCGATTTCAAGGGAGCGGTAACGTCGGTGCAAGGAACGTCGGACGACTTCATGGAAAACGAGCATTTGTACTAATTTTTCTGGGAGACGCCTTTAAAGGAGCTCTCGTACTACTGATCGCACGCTTTCTTCAATTTCCCGACTATGTTCAATTGATTGGGTTAGGGATGGCCATTTTAGGACATATAAAACCAATCACCTTGAACTTTAAGGGCGGAAAAGGAATTTCCACCTTTATTGGCGGGATGATTGTATTTGAACCGCTTCTAATCGTGGTCGTAATCCTTGGTTTCCTCATCCTTTATCCCTTTACAAAAAGCTTCACTTTTTCAGGATTAGGGGCGTTCCTACTCATTCCTCTCTTTCTATTAATCAAGGATTATCAGTGGTTAAGCTCTATTATTGTATCGTCTATTTTAGTTTTCATTTTCCTAGCACATTCGGAAAATATCCGGGAACGACTGCAGAAGTAAGTAATTCTAAACACCCCCACAGTCAAAATAGGTTTTTAAGGAGAAAGTGGTGCCTTTCATCACCTTGACACCACATCGGTAATCGTAGGGCTTTCTTGCATGTCCGAAATGGTGCGGGCAAGACGGATAATTTTGAATTCTGCGCGATTGCTCCAATTCTTCTTTATCGCCAGCATTTGTTTGGTTGACTGCTGACTCTAGCTCGTTGAAATTGGAATTTTAAGTCAGCCTGTTATTTTCCTTTAAAAAGCATACAATAATACTACTACCAACTGTCCACAGATATGAATACCTACCAACATGATTATTTGTCTCTATTAGCTGTGAATTCCTCTATTTCGTGTTTGTAAGGCATGGATGGTGCTGTGCCTATTTTTGTGACTGAAAGAGCAGCAACGGTATTCGCGAAGGTCATTGCCTTTCTCACCGAGTATCCATTGCTAAGCGCGTGGGCAAATCCACCGTTAAAGGCATCACCTGCTCCGGTTGTATCGACTGCCTCCACTTTAAAAATTGGAATTAATTCACCTGTATCTCCACCTGTATAAAGGAATGCGCCTTTGCTACCGAGTGTGATGATAACCGTAGCAACACCCATTTCATGAATCCGTTGCGCAGCAGCTAATGCTGTACCCTCATCTGAAACTTCAATCCCACACAACTCAAAAGCCTCTGTTTCATTTGGGGTGATGTAGGCGACATCGCGAAGGATTTCCCTTGGAAACTCCTGAAATGGCGCAGGATTCAAAACAACTGGTACACCATGATTCTTCGCCAGCTTCACCGCAGTCACAATTGCTTCAATGCTAGTTTCTAATTGCAGCAAAACGATATCTGCTTCCTTCACCTTTTCTTCAACTGCTAATACTTCATCTTCGGTAATCGTCCCGCAAGCACCTAGAGCAACCACAATGCTGTTTTCGCTATGATTATCCACTGCAATCAATGCAGCCCCAGTAGACTGGTTATGATCGACTATAATGTATTCAGTATTTACATTTTCTCCAGTAAAGTGATTTAAGGCTTCTCTTCCAAAAAGATCATTACCTATTTTGGTTACAAACGTGACCTCTGAACCACATCGTGCCGCAGCAGTTGCCTGGTTTCCGCCTTTTCCCCCTGGACCCATCTTAAACGGCCCGCCAAGTACCGTTTCTCCAGGTTTTGGAAGATGCGGAGTGCGACTCATTAAATCAACGACATAACTTCCCACTACCACAACCTTAGACATAATAACCCTCCATTATATAAAATAGTACAAACGCAAACGACTGCGTTTGTACTATTTTTTTGTTTTTTGAAATAACTCTAGTTAAAATTACTTTGTTTTCACGGTATTAACATTTTCTTTGGTAACAAGTGTAGATTCAAGAATTACTTCTTTTTCAACACTTTCTTTTTTAGATATTTTTACCGCAGTAATAATTGCTTCTTTTCCAAGGAAAACAGGCGGTTCTGCAACTGTTGCTTCTAATTTACCCTTTTTGATTGCATCGAGAGAAGGATCAATGGCATCACAGCCAATTAAGGTAATTTCATCCAAACGACCTGCCGCTTCAATCGCAGCTA
>JAIMAD010000464.1 GCA_023512145.1 Bacillus sp. (in: firmicutes)
TTTTCTAAGAGATTGTTGCTTTTAAAACAAAAACTATTTAGGGTTGATCTTCGCTTTTCGCCGAGGAGGCTCACCGCCCACCGCACATCTTCGTAAATAGCAATAAAGTTTGCGAAAACAGCCAAAAAAAAAGAGCAAAAGAAAATAGACCAAGTTTTTGGTCCATTTGTATATTTATTAAACATCAGCATAAGCCGTCCTAATAGCTATAATTCAAAATCACTTTCTTCAAAAATAAATAAATCTTCAACACTTACTTGAAATTGCTGAGCAATTTTCACTGCTAGTTTTAGCGAAGGGTTATACTCCCCTTTTTCCAAAAAACTAATCGTTTCTCTACGCGCACCTACCTTTTTGGCGAGATCCGCTTGGGTTAAATTGTATTTGGCTCTATATTCTTTAATCTTTGTTTTCATTATTCCAAACCTTTCTTATTCCTCGTGAGTAACCAAGAGATATAGAGGGATACCGCCATTCCGAATAAACCGATAAGTAATATATCATCTTTATCGAAGAATTTCTGGAATGCTAATAAGGCAATCCACAAATATAGGGAATAAAAATACGCTTTACCAGCCGAATATATTTTAACTTTCTTTGAGCGTTCATCATCTGCAAATAAGCCCTTTTTTAATTTCAAAATAATCACCTCTCAATTAAAATTTGGTTTTAATGTTAGAAATATATAACTTTATGTTATAAATATATAACATTTTAGTGAGTAAATCAATGGTTTATAAAAAATTAGTTCATGAAAAAAGAAACTTCTAAAATGTAGAAGTTCCTTTTCTATGTCCTCTTTGAAGTGACCGTTACTGAGGGAAAATGCCCTTAAAGTGAGATTAATGTGTCCTTCGTCGTGGGGGGAGAGGAACAAGTCACACACTTGAACAAAACCAACCTCTTAACTGTCAGCAAACGATTGTCCTTTTGCAACAAGCGCACTTCGGATGAGTTCTAATGCTTTCGGGCCCATGCCATGTAACTGCAATACCTCTGCCTCACTAAGCGTCGTAAATTGCTCAAGCAGTAAGTATCCCGCACCAACGAGCGCCCGTTGTGCTGGCTTAGCTAATCCGGTTGGAAGATCGCTTACCTGTAAATTATTGGTCTTAGTCATAATAATTTCTCCATTCAATGCTAATAGGATACGATTCCTGTTCTTTTTATGGATAAAGCCGAGAACGCCTGTGACTTCAGTCGTGGGTTGTTGACTTATGTGTATTTGCCCTATTAAATAAATTTTGCAACTTCACTTTTATCTTCTGGATCCCTCTAAGTCAATTATTTACATCCTTATGCTATCTTTTTTGATAATTTTTAAAAGGCCAGTTAGCTCACGAATTTCAAATGTTGGCCTGATACCACTATTGTTTTGCTTACTGTGCGGATTGAACCAGCACGTATCAATCCCGTAATTGATTCCGCCCTGAATATCTGAGGTCAGTGAATCACCAACAATTAACACATTAGCTTTATCCACTATCTCTAGCTTTGAAAACGCATAATCGAAAATACGTTTGTCAGGTTTCTGGAATCCAGCATCCTCAGAAACAATAATATGCTTGAATGTATTGACGAGCGGTGAGCTCCCAATTCTTGATAGTTGCACAGCCTTAAATCCATTTGTAATAACAGCCAGCTGAATACCCGCAAGACTTGCGCACAAATCAAATGCCCCTTCTATTAAATGTATTTCCATACCTAAATAGCCAAGGTAAACACGATTAAACCCCTTTGGGTCAATACTAAGCTTATGCCTGAGGAACAAGCGCTTAAATCTCTCCACTCCGAGTTCTGCTAAAGTTGTCAGTCCTTGTTCTAAATCCCCCCATAATACTTTACTAATCTCTTTGTAGCTGGCTCGATATTCCTCCACACCCGTAGGATATCCATGCTCTAGAAAAGCCTTATGCAGTGCCTTCTTTTCCGATATACCGAAGTCGAACAATGTGTCATCAATATCAAACAAGATCGTTTCGTATTTCATAGCTGCCTCCATTATGACTAATTTAGTTTTATGTTAAATTCTTTTCCTTCATATTTTAAAAAGGGAAAATCCACTCGTTTAAAAAGCGATAAATAACCATCTATTAGTACGCTCCTACGAATCTGGAAGTGATTGATATGTAGGGTTATTTTCTAAAATAGTTAGCAAGTTGCTCACTAACTCCCTCATTTCTTTCCCATCAGTACTGTCATCACATTCCGACCATTCAAAGTGTCGTTCTGTATAATTAATCCATACAGTCAACTCATAGCCTGCAAATGGTTTCTTATTACATTCCTTAGACAGCTTTTTCTCTTCAAGGTAGTTGGAAAAAACCATCAACTTATAGATTTTGTTCATTTCCGCTTTTGAAAACTGAAAATCACTGACAACAACGGTTTCTCCATTCTGTAAATCCTTGATCAATTCTTGGTCTTTCGTATTGATAATATTTTTCTTTCCTTCACCATACTTCAATTCAAAAGCAAATAAGTCTTGTTTGTCTGTATCGTAAGAAATGGTCAATAACTCACTGATTTGCGGATCCGTACAACCCTCTAAAAGGTATTTTGTTTCTGTATCCGATTCTAGCCTTTGAATACTTTGGCAATCATTGGATATTACATTTCCTTGACCGAACTTATCCTTGGTGGTGTCTAATGTAAAGGTTAATTTAGACCCATTATAGTCTAAATCATGAAAAATTGGGTCACCTTCAGTTGTATACCGGATGAGTCTAACCTTATCCTTTTTTTCACTTTGAACATTGTCGACAAAAAGATCCAACCGTTCACTGTTTTCTATCATTCCATGTATATCTCTCACTTCATTAGTTGTAGGTTGCCGACTTTTAGTAGGTTCATTTTCTAAATCAACTTTATCTAATTGACAGCCTGCTAGAAAAGTAAATAGGAATGCAATAAACACAATCTTTTTTAACATAATCATTCAAATCCTTTAAAAATAAATTTCAGTTGATGATAGCTCTACCGACAGTAATTGACCTCGCTAGTATGAAAAGTGTCTTTGATAAGGAGGGAGCTTGGTCAATAACCTCAATGTGAATGGTCCTGAGAATGGAATGGCGAAATACTTGCGAATTAACCATAAGATTTGACCAGTGTTTTAATAATTTGCACAATCCTGGTGAACCCGATAAAAATCACTTTAGTGGGGTAGTTCTTTTTATTGGTTAGAACATTCCCGAATATTATTCATTCCTAAGGAACAAACTAAATATATCTAGCTTCTATCGGAGTGAACGGGTGTGAATAATTCCTATTGGTTTATCGCTCTTCTTATAATAAGCATACTTGTATTTTTTTTTATCATATACAAAAAGAGAAACACACAAACCCTTTTCCTACTATTAACAATGATTGGACTCGGCTTTTTCATCGAAACCATCATCTATAATTTTTTAGGGTGCTACGATTATAACCCGAATTTTATCTCTCATAAATCTTTTTATGACAACAATTTGGGAGCGTTTGTCTCAAACGCCTTTTCCTTACCTGTCATTGCCACGTTAATAGCGACTTTCCACTTACACTGGATTTGGATGATTTTATTTTCGGGGCTATTCGTCAGCATTGAATGGTTATTTCTAAAGCTCCACATCTATTCACACAATTGGTGGAGGTTAGAATATACTGGATTAGGCCTTCCTG
>JAIMAD010000465.1 GCA_023512145.1 Bacillus sp. (in: firmicutes)
ATATCTGATCTATACGGTAGGATGATGGCAAAATGGTTTTCTCATGTGTGTGAAACGAGCAAATTAGCACCGATATTTTGTGAAATTGGGGCAGGGAATGGTCGCTTTGCGAAGGCATTTCTACAGGAATGGGCTGATTCGATTCAAACGCCATTAAGCTATTTTATTGTGGAAAGCAGTCCTTTTCACCGTAAATTACAAAAGGAATTGCTCGCGCCCGACTTTTCTGTTGTTCAAGTGGTAAGCCTTAGCGAGATAGAGGCATTCGAAGGAATGATCTTTTCGAACGAGTTATTTGATGCATTACCTGTCCATGTTATTGAAAAAATACATGGTGAGCTATATGAGGTGATGGTCGGGGTTAAAAATAACGAATTGTACGAGGAGAAAATTCAATTAAAAAATCCAAAGATATTGGCCTTTTTACAGGAAAATAGACTAAATTTAAAGGAAAAGCAGCGACTTGAGATTCCCTTATCAATGGAAAAGCTGCTAGAGGAGATTTCCACCACCTTAATAAAAGGAGTAGTGGTGACCTCTGATTATGGCTATACGAATGTGGAATGGATGGACCCACGGAGGGCAAAGGGGAGTTTAAGAGGATATTATCAACATAAAATGATTGATGATGTCCTGCAAAATCCTGGAGAGATGGATATTACCTCCCATATCCATTTTGATTATTTAATTCAAAAAGGCGAACAATTTGATTTGGAAATGCTTGTGAAACTAAGGCAGGATGAATTTTTATTAAAAGCAGGTATCCTTAAAGAATTAAAGAACCATGATAATTCAAATCCATTTTCAGAAGTTAGTAAGCGAAATCGGGCGATTCGTAGTTTAGTTATGCCTGCGGAAATGAGCTCTTATTTTCATGTCGTCATTCAACAAAAAGATTTTATTTTAAATGGGAGTGATGTGTTACCATATTAAAAGAAAAACGCCGGAGTTGCAACTCCGGCGTTTAATCGTTACTTTCTTGCTTATTTTCATCCACCAAGCGGCATCATGAACGTAGTCCAATAGGTAAAACCAGCGAAGAAGACACTTAAATATGCCCCGAATACCCACAAGTACATACGCTCGGATAGTTTTAGATAGCTAAGCAGAACGAAGAATCCTGTTTGGGCTAAGAAGAGTAATGCTGTTTTATCCATATCTCCTAGATAAAACATTACGGTAAAAATACCCGTCCAGAAACCACAAACTCTGAACATGCGATCCATATGTATCCCCCTTTTACCTTACAAATACCATCATGATAATATTATAAAGTAAAAGGTGGTCTAATGTAAATAATGGTTTAGAATTAGTTTGAAACTAGGACCTGATAAGAGCATGTTTCGCAGCCGGAAATCATGTTTTCTTTTTCAATTAACTCTACAGATTGAAAAAGTGCTTCAAACATTCCTTTCAGGAATTCATAGTGCATTGTGCATACTGTTTCTGAATGTTCTGAAGCAACTTCCTTAAATGGACAATTGAAAATTTGGAAGAAAATTTTTGTCTTTTCACCATTTGCTTCAAATTCTGGATAAAAACCAGCAAGCGTTGCAGCATTTCTTAAGATAGTTAGTTTTTGGTCGAATTCTAATTCTTCTTTTGATTTTTTAGACATTTCCTGCTCAATCACTTCTTCACCAAAACGCTTGCCTGTTAAGTAAAGTGCTTGCTTACCAGCTTCCCCAAGTGAAATCATCGTTTGAATAGCAACTTTTGATAAGAGCATGTAGTCACGGAATGGAAAATTAAGCTGAATCACATCATCAGATAAACGATATAATCGACTTGGTCTTCCACCTTTACCGGTTTTTTTTGTTTCAGATGTTAACATGTTTACATCTTCGAGCTTTGATAAATGTAGTCTTGCTACATTCGGATGAATATTAAAATTTTCGGCCACCTCTTGAACTGTTACTTCTTGATGACGTTTAGTAATGTATTGATAAATATAGTACCGTGTTGGATCTGACAAAACGTTTGTTATCTTTAGTGTTTGTTCCATCTCTACTCACCTCGGACTCCCAAATTTAATTCCATTATAATACAGCCCAAGTAACATGGGAATGAGGTTAATCATGTTAACACTATATGTTTAGAAATTGTTCACAATTAGTGACTTTATATTGTAACAATATTAATAGAGGGTTTATATTATTAACGTGATTTTTCAAGTCCTATTTACTATTATTTTGAACTGATTTATCCTTATTCAAAAAGCCATGAGGATAAATAAATCCATGTCAAAATAAAAGTAAAATAATTTAAAAATAAAAAAGGAATAGAGAGAACCTTGTCGAATGTTATCCAAAGACTAAATGAAAAGGTGGTGTTACCGATTGTTAGCGCAATAGAAATTTTAGCAAATCGAATTGTCACGGATGCTGCACGAAACCAGGCAACAGATATTCACATTTTACCAAGGAAGAAAGACACACTCGTCCAAATTCGTTTAACCAACAAGCTAATTCCACGATTATCCCTTCCGAAAGATGAATGCGACAGATTAATCTCACATTTTAAATTCACAGCAAATATGGATATAGGGGAAAGAAGACGCCCACAAAGTGGAGCCATTGTTTGTGAGGTAGACGGACAATTAATGGGCCTTAGACTTTCAACACTCCCATCAAACAACAGAGAAAGCCTTGTTATTCGGCTTTTACCCCAGCAAGAACAGATTCCTTTTCACCAACTATCATTATTTCCTGCAATGACCAGAAAACTCCTAGCCCTACTCAAGCACGCACATGGTTTAATAATTTTTACCGGTCCAACTGGCTCGGGAAAAACGACCACTCTATATTCCCTTTTAAACGAAACAGCCCACCTCTTCCATCGTAATGTCATCACACTCGAAGATCCAATCGAAAAAAATTATGACTCTGTCCTGCAGATCCAAGTCAATGAAAAAGCAGGCGTAACCTATGCAGCCGGTCTAAAGGCTATTCTTCGTCATGACCCCGACATTATCATGGTCGGTGAAATCAGGGATGCTGAAACAGCGAAAATTGCTGTCCGAGCAGCGTTAACGGGCCATTTAGTTTTAAGTACGATGCATACACGGGATGCTAAGGGAGCAGTTTATCGCCTCCGTGAATTTGGTGCAAATTGGTTAGAGGTGGAGCAGACACTTATTGCCGTAACCGCACAAAGATTAGTTGAACTAACATGCCCATTTTGCGAGGGAGAGTGTTCGCCTATTTGTTATTCTTATGGCAGATGGAAACGAGCCAGTGTGTTTGAGCTTTTATCTGGAAGAAACTTAAATGCTTCAATGAAAGCGGCACAAGGAGAAAAAATTCAACCAACCCACCGAACAATAAAAGATGTGATTAAAAAGGGCATCGCCCTTGGATATATTCAAGAGTCTGAATATGGTCGACTGGTGTACGATGATGAAACGTCATAAATGGTCCGTAAATGAACAAGCTAGTTTCTTGAAAAGGACAGGTGAATTATTGGCTAGAGGGTACCCAATTGCTGAAGCAATTGAATCCATAGCATTATTATTACCATCGAATAGAAAGGAGGAATTAACTAGTTGTTTAGTTGAGTTAAAGGATGGGTTACCGTTTCATGATGTTTTAAACAATCTTGGCTTTCACAATGACTTAATCGGTTATGTTTATTTTGCAGAAC
>JAIMAD010000466.1 GCA_023512145.1 Bacillus sp. (in: firmicutes)
CTAGAAATCCTTGGGCCCAAGTGGCAAAAGGACAAATCGTGGGGCGGTTATTTTGTGACACGTGTCCATGAAGCAAGTCCAATTAACCTGGAAAAAGCATTCGTGTTTTCGGATAATATATATTTCGCACAAGCAGCATTAAAAACGGGGAAAGAGGCGTTCCTGTCCGGGTTGAAGAAGTTCGGCTTTGAAGAAGAATCTACGTACCCATTCCCGCTTGAAAAATCAATGATTGGCGGGCTTGATAATGATATTGCGCTTGCGGATTCCGGTTATGGTCAAGGCCAAATCCAAATGAGCGTCGTTCATTTGCTGGCCAGCTATACACCGTTTGTTAATAATGGCAATATGATTAAACCGATTCTGTTGGCGGACGAGCAGCAAGCTCAGGTACAGTCTGCGGCGATCGTAACAAGTGAACAGGCTGGCCTGATTGCCGCGGATTTACGGAAGGTTGTCGGGGACGCGGGCGGTAGCGGTCATGGTGCAAATATGGCTGACTTTCCACTCTCAGGCAAAACAGGCACGGCGGAAATAAAGCAGAAACAAGGCGAAACCGGCACAGAAAACGGCTGGTTCATCGCCTACAATACAACCAATCCAAGCTTAATGATCGCGCTGATGGTCGAAAATGTGCAAGGTCGCGGCGGCTCACAGGTGCCAGTGACAAAAGTGAAAAATATTTATATGCAGCGGAAATAAATAAGGAAGAAATAACACTCAGTATCTGGGTGTTATTTTTTTTGAGGCTTCATGCAGGCGGAATTTAGATGACCTTTTTGTTGTACGTGGCATTTTATCTGCCAATCCACCAAATCACCCGCTAAACCACCAAAAAAGCCAGGCAGTTAGCCTGGCTCAGGTAACTGGTTCCTCCTTTTAGTAAGAAATAGACTACTTATAAAGGATGATCCCTTTACCTAGCCGGAATTTAAGTTACCTATTTGGTGTAAATCTCAGTTTATCTGCCAATTTCAAAATTTATCTGCCAAATCAACCACTTTATCTGCCAATCCACCAAATCACCCGCTAAACCACCAAAAAAGCCAGGCGGTTAGCCTGGCTCAGGTAACTTAAAAGGTCTCCACTGATATTTCCCTAAATCTATTACTCCATGTAAACCCACTACCACTCCTTCACTTTCCAACGACAACACTTGCTCATTGTAAGACGCATCATCTTGAATGGCGATTTGGCCCTTAGCGTTGATGACGCGGTGCCAGGGGAGGTGATGCTTCCTGCTCATGGAATGGAGGACGCGGACGACTTGACGGGCAGCACGCGGACTTCCAGCGAGCCCAGCGATCTGGCCATAGGTTGCAACCTTGCCCGCGGGGATGCTACCAATAATTTCAACCACATTTTCGGTAAAAGGTGTCATAAGAAAAATCCTTTCGTGTTCAATAAACGATTTGATACAGATAATTTTTTTCAGATGTCAGCACCATCTACTGGCTTCTCTTATGTTCATAGACGGTGTTTATCGTTCCAGGTTACCAGGTTTTCCACTTTCCATGTTTCACGAAGAATATCTCATATCAGTCCATTATATAATAATTAAAAGCACCACAGAAAGAGTGAGTGCTGTATTGGTGTCATTAAATAATCAATTTCCCTCGTTTAGAATAATTTTTTTAATCGACAAATTTCTCATAAAATAATAGCACAAGCCCATTATTGCCTGTAAAACCCCTGCTACTATAAGGTTTGTTCCATTTTCTTGCGAATGTCGAAAAAACTGCGGATGTCCAATTTTCAAAAAACTTTGCAAATTCAATGGCCTGATTGTCTATTTCTTGCATAATCCCGTATCCAAGCTAATAAAATGTTACAAACCTTTACAACGAGTTGTTTGGGGTGAGGAGTCGTTTGAAGGTAGCGGGTATTGTAGTCGGGGACATGTTTATTCATTGTAAAGTAAGAAGGTAAAATACCTTCTGCCGCAGGGTGCAAGGGCACCCATGCGGAAGTAGAATTCGCCATCGTTAATCGGGACCTTATTTCACACTACTCACATCCAATTTAGGGAGGGCTTAGTGTGCACGATTACATCAAAGAGAGAACCATCAAGATTGGAAAGTATATCGTGGAGACGAGAAAAACGGTTCGCGTGATTGCGAAGGAGTTTGGCGTATCCAAAAGTACAGTCCATAAGGATTTGACAGAGAGACTGCCTGAAATTAATCCGGAGCTGGCAAGCGAAGTTAAAGTAATATTAGATTATCATAAATCAATCCGTCATCTCCGGGGGGGAGAGGCAACAAAAATGAAATATCAAAAAGAAGAACAGGAAAGTGAGACAGTCAAATAAACAAAGTTTTCTCTTTGACAGGGCATGAACCCATTTTTTTAAAAAATCGATCCGTTTACGAACAAATTTTCAAAGGCATTCTCTTGGAATCCTCTTACACCAACATCATTCAACAAAATTCTACATCTTTTTTACTAAAAAGTATGGAATTGTTAATGAGTATGGTAGAATAAATAATTAGGAAAAGTATGTGGAATTCCGTTTCGAGGAGGAAAGAAAAGAGAATGTTTGCCAGAGATATTGGAATCGACCTAGGTACGGCTAACGTGTTAATTCACGTCAAGGGCCGTGGAATCGTATTAAATGAGCCATCTGTAGTGGCAATTGACAAGAATACAAATCGCGTACTTGCTGTTGGTGAAGAAGCTCGCCGGATGGTCGGGCGTACACCCGGGAACATCGTAGCGATTCGACCATTAAAAGACGGCGTAATTGCTGACTTTGATGTGACTGAAGCAATGTTAAAGCATTTTATTAATAAGTTAAACGTAAAAGGATTTTTATCGAAGCCGCGCATCTTGATTTGCTGCCCAACGAATATTACCAGCGTCGAGCAAAAGGCGATCAAGGAAGCTGCCGAAAAAAGCGGTGGGAAAAAGATTTATTTAGAAGAAGAACCAAAAGTAGCCGCAATTGGCGCGGGAATGGACATTTTCCAACCGAGCGGTAACATGGTAGTCGACATCGGGGGAGGAACCACGGATGTTGCCGTTCTTTCAATGGGCGATATCGTAACCTCTTCCTCGATTAAAATGGCCGGCGACAAGTTCGACATGGAGATTCTCAACTACATCAAGCGCGAGTACAAGCTCCTGATTGGTGAGCGTACGTCGGAAAATATAAAAATGACCATCGGTACTGTATTTCAAGGTTCACGCTCGGAAGAAATGGATATCCGCGGCCGTGACATGGTAAGCGGTCTGCCGCGCACGATTACAATTCGTTCGGAAGAAATCGAGGGTGCATTAAGAGAATCGATTGCTGTGATCGTTCAGGCTTGCAAAAGCGTTCTTGAGCGCACACCACCAGAGCTTTCGGCCGACATCATTGATCGCGGCGTGATATTAACCGGTGGCGGGGCATTATTGCACGGCATCGACATGCTGCTTGCAGATGAGCTAAAGGTTCCAGTCCTTGTCGCAGAAAATCCAATGGATTGTGTTGCGATTGGAACAGGAATTATGCTCGATAACATTGATAAAATTCCGAGTCGACGATTTAGCTAAGATTCAGCAGGAGGCTTGTTAAGACAACGGGCCTCTTTTAAAAAAATCAGTTCCGCTTAGTGCGGCATAAAAAAAGTCTAATGAAGCAGGCTGGACAAGCC
>JAIMAD010000467.1 GCA_023512145.1 Bacillus sp. (in: firmicutes)
GTATGTGCTAATTCCTTTGCACGTGTAATTCCATTTTCTTTGATTTCTTGTGCTTTATCAGGCATAGCGTTATGTCCTTCGATAAATAAACCTTCAAAAGAAGGAACCCCCAAGAAATTCATAATTACGGTTAAGAAGCGATGTCCCATTTCCATAGTAGCGGCTGGACCTTCAGAATAAATACCGCCCCGTGCTTGGATATGAAGTGCTTTCTTATTTGTTAACAGACCAACTGGACCTTGTTCAGTATATTTAAATGTTTTACCCGCAACGGCAATAGAATCAATATAAGCTTTCATTACAGGGGGGAATGAGAAGTTCCATAAAGGGGTAACAAACACATATTTATCTCCAGACATAAACTGTTCGCTTAGCTCATTAAGACGTCCTACTTTTCCTTTTTCTTCACTTGAAAGCTCTTCAAATCCTTTACCAGATTGAAGTTTCCCCCATCCACCGAAAACATCCGTATCAATAGTTGGGATATGCTCTTTATACAAATCAATATGAACGATTCCGTCAGTTGGATTGACTTCTTTGTATGTCTGAATGAATGCCTTTCCTGCTGCCATTCCGAATGATTGTGTTTCATCATTTGGATTAGCTGTAATATACAATAATTTTGCCATGATTTTTTCCACCTTTAGTTCATTTGAATTTTTCTACCTTTTTTAATATGTATCAACTATTCAAAAGCTATCCATAAATAATGAAGACTTCGGTCTGTGGGGTTTTCCGCATCCCAACTGAGGAGTATGCGGACCTTTGGTGGACAATTTTTTACAAACCTTCGTCAAATAGAACTACACTATCTTGGTGTTTCTTCCTCCATGTGACCTTTTGAGTATAGGGAGGTGTATAACATAGTGATCTAGGGTGAGATGCTTCTGTATGTTGGTTAGCTACCAAAAAATACAAAAAAGGCAGAAGTATTGTCCTTTGCCTTTTTGCACGCGTTATTCCAATCCGAATTGTGCTTTGTTTTGCAGTTTGTTACCTTGGAACATGAAGTTAGCATTTGAGCCAAGACCATCTTCACCAGTGTAAGTGATCATAATCGTATGCATATCCGTGCCCTTTTCACCAGATTCAGAAGTTACTTCTCCTTCACCACCGATGATTTTTTGAACTTCTTCGTAGGTCATGCCATTTTGAATTTCATCGAATTCTGCTTTCGAAATCGTAACGTCTGAATCACCGCCACCAAGTCCGAATTGGGCTTTATTGACTATTGGAACATCATGTTTGCATTCGCGCCTACCCCCCGTCAGCTTCGAATTCGTACATAATCGTATGCAAGTCACTACCTTTTTCACCAGATTCAGAAAGGACAGTCCCTTCACTGCCTACAATATCATGTATAATTAGGTTACACATTTACCTGCATGTAGTCCTTCTTTTTACTGGAAAATTGAATAGGTGAAGTTTCTCCATAACCAAGAAAAGTAGTCCGAAAAATCGTAATTCCCTTAAAAATCAACCCGAAGGAAGCAAGAGAACCGTCCCCACGCTTCCCCTTTTTGACTTTTAAACAGGAATTTACCAAGAATTAATAGAATAGATAGAGATAATGTCAAAAATCTGTCCAATCCTTTGAGGAGGAATTACCTTGTCGCATGAAAAAATGAATTCTACGATCGAAAAAATAGTAGTAAATATTGAAAAAGTTATGATTGGAAAAAGGAATGTGGTTGAACTGAGTCTTGTGGCGCTGCTTGCTGAGGGACATGTGTTATTGGAAGACGTGCCAGGTGTCGGGAAAACAATGATGGTTCGCGCACTTGCTAAATCTGTTAATGCCAACTTTCGCAGAATTCAGTTCACCCCGGACCTATTACCATCAGATGTAACAGGAGTCTCGATTTATAATCCGAAAGAGATGGAATTTCAATTCCTTCCAGGTCCGCTAATGGGCAACATTATTCTTGCCGACGAAATTAACCGGACGTCCCCGAAGACACAGTCTGCGCTCTTAGAAGGGATGGAGGAAGCAAGTATCACCGTCGACGGTGTGACCCATATGCTGAAAAAGCCGTTTTTTGTGATGGCTACACAAAACCCAATTGAATATGAAGGTACATATCCGCTTCCTGAAGCACAGTTAGACCGGTTTTTATTAAAAATGAAAATGGGTTATCCAGATATAGCTGAGGAAATTGAAGTGTTAAACAGGGCGCAAAAGGCACCACCCATTGAGGACCTGTCACCAGTCATTGACCTCGAAGGATTACTCGCCTTGCAAAAAGAAATAAAGGACGTTTATGTTGATGATTCGATTAAGCGGTATATTGTTGACATCGTTAACCGGACAAGAGGTCATGGTAACGTCTATCTTGGTGCAAGTCCAAGGGGATCAATTTCATTAATGAAAGCCGCGCAGGCCTATGCTCATATGTATAATCGAGCCTATGTCCTCCCAGATGATATTCAATATTTAGCGCAATTTGTCTTGCCGCACCGGCTTATTTTAAAATCCGAAGCAAAATTTGAAGGAATCACTGCTGACGATGTGGTCAACCAGGTGGTTGCACGCATACATGTGCCTGTTCAAAGGCTCGTGAAATAATGAAAAAAGGATGGAATCTGATTCTAAAGGCATGGAAATTTATCCTGTTACTACTATTGATTCTGTTAACCTTCTCATATGCCATGTTCCAAGGGGGTTTTGTTAGCTGGTTTTTATTTTATAGCTTTCTGCCCTTTGCTAGCTACTGTATTGTTCTTTTCTTTTATCCTTTAAATGAGTTTGAAGTGACGAGAGTTTTGCCGAAAACGGATTACAATTCTGGGGAATCTTTAAAGGTAACTGTAAATATTAAAAGATCAAAATTCTTTCCATTGTTTTATCTACTGATCGACGACCAAATAGATAATAAGCTAAAATCTGCACAGCAACAAAAGAAAACCCATGTACTGCTATTTCCACGTATGAAAAAAGAGTTTTCCTATGACTATCACATTAATGACCTGCCACGCGGGGAACACTTATTTCATTCCTTTACCCTAAAGATTGGTGACCCGCTTGGCTTATTTGAAAAAGAGAAAACGTTCACGGCTAAGGGAAAAATTATTGTTTATCCAGCTTATACAACTATCAATTATCGCCCAATTGAAAACCACTTTGATCAAGGATTGACCGCTTCAAGAGAACGGGTGCAACGCGATACCACGATGGCAATTGGCGTGAGGGATTATCAGCCCGGTGACCGCTTCTCATGGATTAACTGGAAGGCTTCTGCGAAACGGAACGTGATAATGACGAAGGAATTTGAGCAGCGGCAATCACATGACCTATTAGTTGTGATGGACTGCGTATCAAATAAGCACTTCGAATCGGTTGTTTCCTTTACAGCATCATTGCTTCGTTCTGTTTTGAAAAAGGGTGCGCAAACCGGGTTAGTAACACTTAGTGATGAGCGAGCTGCGTTTCCGATCAGAGGAGGAGAACAACATCTTCAGCAGCTTTTTTACCATCTTGCAAAAATTGAGGCAAAGTGTGTAACCCCTTTTGAAAAAGTCATCGAGACCGAGGGGATTTTTGTTCAACAAACAGTGTCGTTTATGCTCGTTACTGCGCAGATGACAAAATCATTGATCGAGAAAGCGAGTTTTCTAGGACAAAACAGAGG
>JAIMAD010000468.1 GCA_023512145.1 Bacillus sp. (in: firmicutes)
ATGTCGCACAGTACGAACACACTCTTATTGTTACAAAAAATGGACCGGTAATATTAACATTATAAACAAAAGGATATGGGACCTTTCTTTAAAAGAAAAGTTCCATATCCTTTTTTATTGTTTAGGAAATTATAAAAGTTAAAGTTGTGAATAAATTGAAAAGTAGTTAATCTACGTCCAGCTCCAGCGCCCAACGGCTAGTGTACTTCGCGCTTCTCCCTTCGATAAGTCAACATCGGTTCGCTAACGCTCACCGTGGTTCCTTTATCTTAGTCGAAGCGCTCCAGTCCATACGCCGCTAAACGGGCGCTTGCGCTTTTGTTCTTAAAATCACATCGCCATTTCGCCATTTTCATAGCTGAATAACCATTCAATACCAAACTTATCTTTTAGTTGGCCGTAACATTTGCTCCAGAATGTTTCTTGAAGGTCCATGCCGACATTGCCGCCTTCTTTCAATTTTCCAAACCAAGATCTAAGTTCATCTTCGTTCTTACTGACTAGTGCTAGGCTTATATTGCTTCCTTCGACAAAAGGCATCCCAGGAAAAACATCAGAAAACATAACATTGCTTCCATCAATGTTAAGTCGTGTGTGCATGATTAAATTTTTTGCTTCCTTTGGAAGTGGATATTCTGGGTTTGGCGGTGATTCACCAAAAGTCATAATTTGTGGTTGTTCAGTTCCAAAAACCTGTGCGTAAAACTCAACTGCTTCACGGCAATTTCCATTAAAATTAAGATAAACATCAACAGCCAATTGCTACACCCCTTAGAACAAGATTGATAATCATTAATAAATGATTATGTATTTATTGTACCATTTCATGTAAATAATCAGAAATACCTGCTAAAATACAAATGACGAATTTGGTAAATGATGAATGGATTTAAAACTGACACGTTGACTGTACGGTTTGAACTATGATATAATAAATAGAATTAAAAAAGGGGTGAGCAAATTGGGGAGTTGTATCGTATTGGTGAAATAGCAAAATTAAAGAATATCTCCAAACGAACAATTGATTATTATACCCAAATTGGCTTACTTAACCCAATAAGGACGGATGCTAATTATCGGTTGTACGGGGATGAGTGTATTCAAATTTTGAATTGGATTGAACATTATAAAAATCTAAATATGCCTCTTGAGGAAATTAAATCTTCCATTGAATTAATTAAGTCTAACAGTTTCATTGATAACCAAAAAGTGGAGAAACACTTTGAACAAATTGCTAGTATCATGGAACACCTTAATGAGGAAATAATGGTCATTGAACCCATTCTTCAAAAATTAAATCAAAAACAAAAAGACATGCTCATAAACAGACTATCCTTACAGGGTGTTACACTGGCCCAAACATTATTAATCTTATTTGAGTAAATGTGGAGAATCTAGTCTCTAACGACAATTACTAAACAAACTTGCAAACAAACCAGGAGGTGTAAACCTTACTTGTACTATTAAGTAAGGAGACCATTGATACTTATTAATTTAGTAATAATAGCAATTCTAATTGCTTTTACTGCATTTTTCGTTTCTTTCGAATTTGCTATTATTAAAGTTCGTGGTACACGAATTGATCAACTTGTAGCTGAAGGAAACAAGAACGCGCGCGTGGCGAAAACAATTATTTCAAACCTTGATGAATATTTATCTGCCTGTCAATTGGGGATAACCGTTACAGCATTAGGCTTAGGTTGGCTAGGTGAACCAACGGTAGATCTAATAATTCATCCACTTTTAACAAGCTTGAACTTACCTGAATCAGTTTCGAGTATAACTTCATTTATCCTTGCGTTTTCAGCTGTCACATTTATTCACGTGGTAGTGGGTGAACTAGCACCAAAAACATTTGCGATACAAAAAGCTGAAGCAGTAACCCTGTTATTTGCAAAACCTATGATGATTTTTTATAAGCTTATGTACCCTTTTATCAAAGTATTAAATGGATCAGCTCGTTTAATTGTAGGAGTATTTGGATTGAAACCTGCTACTGAACATGAAATGGCGCACTCGGAAGAAGAATTACAATTAATCATTTCTGAGAGCTATAAAAGTGGCGAAATTAATCAATCAGAATATAAATATGTAAATAATATTTTTGAATTTGATGATAGACTGGCAAAAGAAATCATGGTACCACGTACTGAGATTGTCGCTTTTGATAAATCTCTTACGTTGGAAGAATGTCTTGAAATTCTTACCCAAGAAAATTATACAAGATACCCAGTCATTGATGGTGATAAAGACACTATCGTCGGAATGTTAAACATGAAAGAAGTCTTTACAGAATTTATTAGAGGTGAGAACCTCGACACTTCAATTAATCAATATGTACGACCTGTCATCAAGGTGATTGAATCAATTGCAATCAACGATTTGTTAGTCAAAATGCAAAAGGATCGTGTTCATATGGCCATTTTAATGGATGAGTATGGTGGTACTGCAGGATTAGTCACTGTTGAAGATATTTTAGAAGAAATTGTTGGAGAAATTCGCGACGAATTTGATGCGGATGAGTTACCTGATATAAATAGAATTAATGAAAATAAAACAATCGTTGATGGAAAAGTCCTTATTGAAGATGTAAATGATTTATTTGGATTAGACATTGATCACACAGATATGGATACCATCGGTGGATGGGTGTTAACAGAAAAAATGGATGTTGTCGAAGGTGATAAAGTTCAATTCGATAATTACATGTTTAAGGTTCTTGAAATAGATGGTTACCATATTAAGTCAGTGGAAATTGTAAAATTAATGGATAATCGAGAAGTTTGTGCGTAAAAATACTCCTTCTAGTGTTTACTAGAGGGGGTATTTTTTCTATATATTAAGGTGGAATTTTGTTAACTCAGGTGTATTCTATTGCACATGAAGGGTCTTAGTTTAGATTCTTCGTTATTTTATAGTTACCATCTGTTGAGTTTATGTTTAGGATTTCCAACAATTGTTCCGACATGTAACGTTCTGAATATTTAAATCCGTCATTTACCCATTCAATAATCATTCCTACGATAGCAGAAGCTAAAAAGCTGGCTTGAAGTTCTTTATTTACTTTGCTGTTAGGATTTTTATCTTCAAAATCTTCTAAGGGTAATTTTTTCAATACATTAGTCATTCTATATTGGAAATCAGGTAAAACAGTCGATTTTAGGAAAATTTCATAAAAGTCAGCATGTTGTGAAACGTGTTCAAAAATTTTGATTGCTGATGAAGTCAAGTCACCGACTGAAAATGTGTCAACATTATGATAAGGTTCCCGAAAAGATTTGATTAAATCAAAAATTACTTCATCTTTTATTTCATCCAGCAGGTCTTCTTTATAGTGATAATGCTTATAAAATGTCCCGCGATTAAGGTCAGAGACCTTTACTACTTCACAGATTGTAATATCCATAAAGTCCTTTTTGTGCATTAATGCTATTAGAGAGCCTTTTAGCACTTTTTTTGTTCTCAGAACTCTCCGATCTAAACTATTTGAATCATTAATAGACATTGGCAGCCCTCACTGTACTTTATTTATTTTTTATTATGCAATAAAAAGAAAGAATGTTCAGTAAGCAACAAAGATGCCTATCTTTGATGGTTGCACAAGTGGTTTCAAAGTAATTATA
>JAIMAD010000469.1 GCA_023512145.1 Bacillus sp. (in: firmicutes)
TTCAAGATGGTGTAGCAGAACTGGCATAAGAAGAAGTGTTGTTCACGGAAAGAGGACATAACAAATGTTAATGGAACAGATTTTGTCACGCGGAAATCTAATCACTGCTTTAAAAAGAGTGGAAAAGAATAAAGGGAGCCATGGTGTAGACGGAATGTCTTCTCAAGACCTGAGATTTCAAGTCTCTTCAGAATGGACAGCTATGAAAGTAGCACTCCTTGAGGGAACTTATGAACCACAACCTGTCCGCAGGGTCGAAATCCCGAAACCTGACGGAGGTGTGCGTTTATTAGGAATACCTAACGTAACAGACCGATTCATTCAACAGGCTATTTCACAGATTCTTTCACCAATTTATGACGTTACGTTTTCTGAACATAGTTATGGATTTCGACCAAATCGAAGTGCTCATATTAAGGGCCTTCCATTTTTCTGTTGTACAATGGCGATTGTCTTATTCCGCCAGTCAATGTTGGATAATTCCAAATTTGTAATGTCAATGCTTCTAAGACCAGTACGCATTGCCAAAAGCACCATGGCATAGTTTCGCTTTCCTATACAGGTAGACCGGTCGATTGACTTAAGCAAACGGTTCTCTTCGTCCTTTGTAATAGTTGGTACAACTGCGGTTTTTCTGGAACCACTGCTTGGGACTGCCAGAACCAATTTTTTTTTAGTCATCCTTTCTTTATAGATAAACTTCAGAAAGGAACGAAGTGCAGATTGCACTGTTCGCATACTGGTGTCTTGATAGGACCTTGCTATATAAGGAATGAAATTTCGAACATCTTCAAGCCGGAGATCAGATATATTTTTATTAAGTTCTGACTGTACATATTTTAAATACTGCCTCGCAAGTGTCTCATAGAACCTCTGTGTACCATTACCTTTCCCTAAACGGTTAAGTGCTTCTACATAATCGTTATGTAGTTGCTTCATTTCGTCAGAAAGGATGCCGTTGGCATCTGCAAAATGGAATTTCCAACTGTAGTTACCTGTTTCAAGGACTTCAAAAAGAATCAGTACAGAAAGGCGTCTGAGTTTATAACGCCATTCCTTAATCTGTCCTTTGTCCAATTCATCCTTTGCTCCTTGCGCAAAACGATTTGCCAATTCTTTGGAAAAGTATAATCGACCCTTTGATTCAAAAAAATGAATCAGTTCATTCCACGCCAATCCGTACTGATAGACTGTAGATGCACTATGTTGAATTGGTTTTATTGCTTCCTTAGCTTTGGTAACCAATTCTGTCAGTAAAATTTCTTTCATGTATTTCGCCTCCATAATTTAATTTGGGAAAATCCCAAATCATTATGGACATTATTCCGAATATTTAACTGCTTTAACGTGATATAAAGGGTAAAACATTTAAATATTCGGGATAATGAAAACTTCGGAATAATCCTTTTTATCCAGAATTCTTGATAAGAAAGATAACCCTAATGTAGAAGGCGCAGTAGGAGTCATTTCAACGTGGATTATTGCGTCTCTACGGAACCAACAATTCTTCTCGTTACGAGAATTATATGAAGCAATCAATGAGAAGCTGACTGAATTTAATCAAAAAGATTTCCAGAAAAAAATCGGAAGCAGGCATACTGCATTTTTAGAGGAAGAGAAGTTTGCGCTCCTTCCCCTGCCTGCTTCCACGTACGAGTTAGCCACCTGGAAAAAAGCTACCGTACAATATGATTATCACATATCCATTACAGCGTGACAGCGTATAATGGCAAATAGGTCAAGTACCAAATTCCCTAAAAAAGACCAACTCTAAGTAGAACCCTCAATTTCCATTTTTTTGAAAGGCTCAACCACCACAGAATGTATGATAGAGCTCCTCTAGAACGTGAAAGGACCTTGCGTATTTCATCCTACAGAGGATACCGCCTAGTAAATTTAAACTTAGATTTTCACGTATTATTCGTACTTGTAGGACAAGATCCATAACGCTGTCACTCGAGGTCTGAAGCCTCAGGCACGAAGAACAATGTAATCTAACGCCCTAGAGGAGCCCTATTTTAAAAGAAATCACTTCATAAGAGAATAACTTCAAAAACTTAATTAAACGCCTAAAATTAAGACTATTGAGACACAAAACCTAGAGATACAATACACATTACCTGGGAACATTCTTTGATTATATGTCGGTTTTCAACTAACTTTTAATCCAAGATAGTTGTCTGCTATTTTAATAAACATACATATTTCTATGCAGGTTGATGCACAGCTGGCATGACGAAATTTCCATAAAATAGTTTGACATTAGGCATATTGAGCTTCTTACTTATTTCATCTAACAGGACATAGGTTTCTTGGTCTGTATAGTATAGTTTTTGATGCCGAATCATTGAAAAGGCTATGCGAATCATTCGGTTCCCTAAAGCAACATACGCTTGACGGGGGTGCTTTCCGCGTTCTTTTAAGGCCAGATATTTCTGTTTCATTGCAGGGTTATTAATAGCTAGTGATCTTCCAATTTGATAGGTAACATTCCGGAAGGATCTCCTTCCTTGTTTAGAAATACCAAAGTACGAAGGTTTTTTACCTCCTGATTGCTTTACGATTGGATTCGTCCCAGCCATTTTAATTAATTGCCCCGCATGATCGAAATCAGATATATCTCCCATTTCCGCAAATAATTCAGCCCCCGTCACAACGCCTATTCCAGGAACACTAAGGATGATAGCCCCCTCTGTTTGAACGAATAAATCTTCAATTTTCTTTTCTAGTAATTTAATTTGTTTATCTACTAAATCTAATCGGTCGAGTTTTTGTATCAGGAGAAATTGATCGGCCTCTAAAAACTCTTTTGGTTGAGATATTGAGTTTTGTGCAAAACCTAGTAATATCTTAATCGATTGATCCCGTATTTTTAGGTTTTCTCGAATAGAAACCTCACGTACCCCCTCCTCGCCAAGGGAAAGAAGTTCACTTGGATGGAGATAATGCCTCATCAAATATCGCGGTGCTTTTCCAAACAACGTAGAAAAGGGTGTAATATGTTCACGCTTGCCATTTATCCACATACTCTTCCCCTGAAACTCACGGAAAATATGATCCAAGTGGACACGAATGAGATTTTGTGTAGAAGTCCGTTCCCCCACTAATTCACGACGTGCACGTGTTAATTTTTGAAGGCTGTGGACATCTCCCGTGGATAACTCATTTGATGTCCCCCGACCATAGATCATGGATTGAACAATCGCCATGAGATCTAGATTATCAGTCTTTGACCAATTCAAAAGGGCTTGTCTTTCCTGTGCGGTGGTCGCTGCATTCAAGATCCGCACATGATAGCCCTCAGATTGACAACGTCGAACCAGATCCTCGTAATAATGGCCTGTTGTTTCAATCCCTACAACAACCTCCTTCATCCCTTGACGATCTTTCTCTAGTTGAATCTGTTCTTTTATCTTTTCAAACCCTGTCAAAGAAGCATCGAACTCAAATGGTTTAACTAACACATCCCCATAAAATGTACAAATCATCGCCTTATGTGTGTATTTAGCTGCATCAATTGCCATCATTAACATATAATCTGTTCCTGTATCTCGTACAAATTGTGCCCATCGACTTCCGGTTTTTCCTTGTATAT
>JAIMAD010000470.1 GCA_023512145.1 Bacillus sp. (in: firmicutes)
GTTATATTGAATCTAAGGGGATGAAGGGTAGATGGACATTAGTCGGAAATTTTCTAGTATTGTACTCGTTGTTGTTTTACTCGTTGCGTTACCAATTATCACTTTTGCAAACGGTCCAGAAAAAAAAGTAGTGGATTATGTGGCTTTAGGGGATTCTTTAGCAGCTGGGATGACACCTACAGGTGGGCTTGACTTAGGTTATCCTGATTACTTAGTTAACCGCTTTGAACAATCACAATATACTGTTGGATTTAAAAATTTTGGAGTACCTGGATATACCTCCACGCAATTAAAAAATGACGTTCTTACTAAAACAGATGTGCAAATGAAAATTATAGAAGCTGAATTTATTACCATTGATATTGGTTCGAATGATTTATTGCAAGCACTGAGTAACCCCGCACAAATTCCAGCTACAATTGGAAAAGTAGCAGTGAATTTACAAACGATTTTAGCTGGTATCGATATGCTAAATCCAACGGTTAAGGTTTATGTGATGGGTTATTATAATCCCTTCCCCTATATGCCACAAGAACAACTAGCATCGTTATTACCCGTATTGGCTGGATTGAATCAAACCATTGAAGCAAGAGCGATCGCAAATGGTGATACCTATGTGGGCACGGATACAATTATCGCAAAGGATTATCAAACATACCTTCCCAATCCATTAAACATCCATTTAAGTAAAGAAGGATATCAACTAGTAGCAAAAGAATTTTGGAAGAATATTGATAAGAGTAAGAATTAATACGAGCGAAAGAGTGGACCAAAATGGTTCACTCCTGTCTTTTTATGAAAATAAGTAATTGTAGTAGTGCATCTAAAAAACGGTAAATTTGCTAGATAAACGATAAATTGAATTAATAATCAAACTTTTTAATTGCAATTTTGTATATTAATTTCTAAAATTAAGAAACAGAAATCAATGAATGAGGTGGGGGCCAATGTTAATGGTTATCCAATACATGTCGGCTCTTTTTTTACCAGGGTTACTTGTTTTGCTTTTTACAAGGGTCACTTACAATCGGATTATCGCCCTTGTCTTAACGGTTGCACTCATTACTGCATCAGCCTACAAAGGTTACACCAACACAACGGTACTGATTGTCATTGATGCCTTTTCGTTAACCGTGGGTTTCTGGCTGGCAGTAAAAATGAAGCCTCGAGCAGTAAAAGAGAATTAGTAAGTTAAATTTTAGGTAAGTCTGCCTTTAGGGGGCAGGCTTTTTGCTTGCGTAAAAATCAAAACGACAGGTAAAATCAGAAGGGATATGCTAAATGGATTTCCAATTCAAGTAACGAAAAAAAAGGAAAATTAAAAATACCAACACTCTAATATAATCAAAACCATAAAGTCAGTAATAAATCCACTTTAAAAAAAACGAATATTCGTTCGCATAATTGTGGTTTGTTTTTGGTGAAATGTGGTAGAATGTTAATATATATTTTTGGTGTTACACTTTTCAGAACTGTCCCGGTCCAAGATCAAGGTCCCAAGCTGAAAAGTAATTTAAAAAACGGGGGGTATTATTTGTGAAGGACCAATTTGAATTAGTTTCGAAATATTCGCCACAGGGTGACCAGCCGGAAGCCATTCGGCAATTGCTCGTTGGTCTTGGGAATAATAAACGCCATCAAACGCTCTTAGGTGCCACGGGTACAGGTAAGACGTTTACCGTTTCAAATGTAATTAAAGAAATAAACAAGCCAACCCTTGTGATGGCACATAATAAAACATTGGCTGGTCAGTTGTATAGCGAGTTTAAGGAACTTTTTCCAAACAATGCCGTTGAATATTTTGTCAGCTACTATGATTACTTTCAACCAGAAGCATACGTTCCACAAACAGATACATTCATTGAAAAAGATTCCAGCATTAACGATGAAATTGATAAACTGCGCCACTCAGCAACTTCCTCCCTATTCGAACGGAACGACGTTATTGTCATCGCCAGCGTTTCCTGTATCTATGGCCTCGGTTCTCCGCAGGAATATCGTGAGATGGTGTTATCAATCAGAAAGGGAATGGAAATTGAAAGGAATCAGCTCCTGCGTCGTTTAATTGATATCCAATATGAACGCAATGATTTCGATTTCAAGCGAGGGACCTTCCGCGTCCGCGGTGATGTTGTCGAGATTTTCCCTGTATCAAGGGATGAACATTGCATGCGCGTTGAGTTTTTTGGCGATGAAATTGAACGAATTCGCGAGGTGGATGCTCTGACAGGCGAAATCACGGGCGAACGTGAGCATGTAGCTATTTTTCCAGCCTCCCACTTTGTTACAAGAGAAGATAAACTTAAAATAGCGATAAAAAATATTGAACAAGAGCTCGAAGAACGTCTTGTCGAACTGCGAGCAGAGAATAAATTACTCGAAGCACAAAGGATTGAACAGCGGACACGGTATGACCTGGAAATGATGGGGGAAATGGGCTTTTGCTCAGGAATTGAGAATTACTCCCGTCATTTAACACTCCGGCCGGCCGGCTCGACACCGTATACGCTGCTTGATTATTTTCCAAAAGACTTTTTACTGATCATTGATGAGTCACATGTGACCTTGCCGCAAGTGAGAGGAATGTTCAATGGGGACAAAGCACGAAAACAAGTGCTTGTCGACCATGGTTTCCGCTTGCCTTCCGCACTCGACAACAGACCATTAACCTTTGATGAATTTGAAAAGCATATTGCACACAGTATTTTTGTTTCCGCGACCCCTGGACCATATGAGCTCGAGCATACACCGGAAATGGTTCAGCAAATCATTCGCCCCACAGGTCTTTTAGATCCAACGATTGAGGTCCGTCCAGTTGAAGGGCAAATCGATGACTTAATTGCAGAAATCCAAGATCGAGTCAAGAAAAATGAGCGTGTTCTTGTTACCACTTTGACGAAGAGAATGTCAGAGGACTTGACGAATTACCTCAAGGAAATCGGCATTAAAGTTCAGTATCTACATTCCGAAGTTAAAACGCTGGAGCGGATTGAAATTATCCGTGACCTGCGTTTGGGAATTTATGATGTTCTCATTGGCATCAACCTGCTCCGTGAAGGTCTTGATCTTCCCGAGGTTTCACTGGTGACCATTCTTGATGCAGATAAGGAAGGATTCCTCCGTTCGGAACGCTCGTTAATCCAAACGATGGGTCGAACTGCCCGTAATTCCAACGGGCATGTCATTATGTATGCGAATCGAATCACCAATTCAATGGAACTAGCCATAGGTGAAACGGGACGACGGCGTGCCATTCAGGAAGCATATAATCAAAAGCACGGCATTACACCACTGACAATCCAGAAAGACATTCGTGACGTTATTCGTGCGACACATGCTGCAGGGGAACAGGGAGACAAACCTGTAAAATCCTACGCCAAGTTGTCCAAAAAGGAAAGAGTAAAGCTTATTGTTACGATGGAAAAAGAAATGAAGGTCGAAGCCAAAGCGCTTAATTTTGAACGCGCCGCCGAGCTTCGTGATCTACTATTAGAGCTGAAAGCGGAAGGATAATGTACAGATGGCAATGGATAAACTGATTGTAAAAGGTGCCAGAGCACATAATTTAAAAAATATTGATATCACCATTC
>JAIMAD010000471.1 GCA_023512145.1 Bacillus sp. (in: firmicutes)
TCGCGAATCCGTCTGAACAGAGCATCGTGTCCGCCCGGCGGCAGATTGACTTCACCGTTGACAATGTTGTCGATGGCGGCTAGGATATGTTCGATTTGGCCGTCTCGAACATGGCCTTGATGTAGAGGCTCGTTCTATCAGAAAGTCTACGCAGTTGTTTTAAATCACATTTTAAAGTTCGTCATCATGAGTTCTGCGTGTAAAAGAAAACCACATGGAGTTGTTTCACTCGCATGTGGCTCAGGACTCTCGTCATAGTAGAATCTGCGATGACTTTTATTAGTCAATGCAGATTCTTTTAGGTTCTTTCTATTTGTTATTATTTTTAAATCAAACAGTATACTATGTTTTGATAACGGGACTAATACATACTCTCTACAACTTTATTTTGCATACTTAACAAAAGTCGACGTTGTCCAAACTGCTCTTTAATCTTCTACTACCTTTGCATGGTACCAGTGAGCTGATATCTTCTTTAACTTAAAGTGCCTTTTTGTATCCGGCTTATTTACATATTTAGGTTTATGTCCGTCTCTTCTGTATACCAATGAATATCGACCATTTTCGATTTCAAATTCTACTTGGTCTTTATAAACTCTGATAACAGATAAATAAGCCATATCACCTTGATGAAAAGCTTTTGCCACAATTTTCTCCAGAGATTTTTTCTCTTTTTGGCTCATCGTTACTTCAACGAGATCTTCAGTGTTGACATTTACATATTCTAAGTTAACTGTTCCACCATGATTCTCATTTACAAATATAAAAGAGTACTTTATTTGACCTTTGCTAAACTCACGATAAGCCAAGTTCGCTACAGTCTGGAAATCGCTTTTATAGGTATCAAAATCTCTTACTTTGTACTCCCAAGTTGACCACAGGAAAGTCCCTAATAAAAAATCACAACCCCCTAATAATACACTAAATGAAATGATGACTATCAATACCGATTTTATTAACGATTTAATTTTTTTTGTTTTTATTAATTTCATTCAATAAATCCTTTCTTAATAGTTTCTGGGAATATTACTGTTAAAAGTTTTCATCAAACTCAATAATGGTTAGAAAAGGTTTATGTCTTCCTTTTTATGCTGTATAATGTTGTAAAATATACCACGACCTTAAACCTGCCGCATATCTTTGCTGAGTTACGTCCTCTTCATCCAAACCGAAATTATCCCAAAGCTTAAAATGTAATGTCCCACTGTAAGTAGATCCATTTTTTCTAACTGATGATAATTCAATACTATTCCCCTCAAAACCATGAATTGTTATTTCAAAAATCGTTAAATTTATCTAAGGTTCCGTCAAAAGAAGGTTGATTAATAGTATTCTTCATTTCACGTAGCATTAAACTATTATTTCTATTTGCTGCAATATATTCTAATTTAGATGTATTACCATTATACTTCTTCAACAACTTCTTGACCGTTTTCTTGATATCGCTAACATACTTCTTTACAACCTCTTTATTTCGCACTTTATTTGTTAGCGTTATGTTTCTATATGGAGTGCCTGTTCCAGACATGAAATGGTCAATCATATCAAATGCGATATCTTCCATATCCCCTACAGAAGTGCTTCTAACTAAAGTTTCAAAATCTCTTCGCCAATCATCTTCATCCTTATTCTTGAAATTATCTTGATAATACCAAGCACTTAATATATCCTCTAGTTGTTTTTTAGACTTATCATTGTATTGCATATCCTCAGGGTTCTTTCTTATTTCCGTTTGATAGATTAGCAATTTAGCCTCTTCATAATTTTCATAGGATGGCCCATCAAAATACTGCCCTGTTGGGTCAATATATTTGTATACAAATTCAACGTCAGCGGATTATTAATCTCGCCCTCATACGTATCCTTATTTACGAACCTACCAATCTCAGGATCATAACATTGTGTCTAGCATACGTATTGTTGCTAAATTGATTCAACTTATATAGTTGCATGTTAAAACTTCATCTCACTGAGTTTTTATTTTTCGGTTGAATCCTGCAGGTTGATCGGAAAGTAACTACTAAAAAAACCTTGAAGGGCATGAAGCCACTCAAGGTTAATGCAAAAATCGATACTATTAAATTTCTTTCTTCAAATCACAAATATTCCGAATTTAATTAAATCTTTTTTACTAGCTGGTAGAGTATCTACAATTCCCTCATCCCATGGAATTCCATTAGTATTTTCACTCCAACCACACGAATCACATTCTAAAACAATCTTTTGTTCTTTTTTTAATTTATTCACTATTAATACATACCTCAATTCATCATACACACAATTCGGACAATCTTTCCCTGACTTTATGGTAACCAAGTCCCAAAGTGTATCGCCAATTATCATAAGAAAACTATCCTTAGTTTTAGGGCCGATTTCCTGAATTCGTTTTAGTTCCATTGAAAGTAGTAAATCTGGTTCATCAATGATGTAAGTTTCAGGTTCAAGATTTAATAATATGTCCAACCTGTTTCTTACAAGCAATTCTTTGCTAAAGTAGTGATCATGAGCTTTTACCCAGCAAATCACTGCTGAATAGTAGTTGTAAAAATTTTTAAGTGTCTCTGGATTTTCTAACACTTTTATGAAGCTATCCCACACTTGTGAATTGATATTTTTTTTCATGGTTATATCTCCAATCATGGTGCAGGTATTGGATAAGTAGTTATTAAGTTACCGGCCTCGTCAGTAAAAATTTTAATCCATTTGGTTTCTTTTCCTCCAAATTTAAGTGCAGATTTACCAATTACTTTACCAACATTAACAGTTCTAACATATTGCCCCCCTCCAATTGCAGTAACAGGGGATTTCACAACAGATGGTCTTTGTAATATTAACTTTATCTCATCTTGAGATCTAGAAAACACAGATCTACTATTGGCAAGAGGTACGTTGAAATGTCCTTCCGCTACATGCTCCCAGCCTGCAGATACTGGCTCACCAGTTTTTGGTCTTAACGGAGTAAACCTTGTTCTCCCTTTAGCTAGATTAATTCTTGATTGAACTACTCCTAAAATATTATCTACTTTACTCGCACTCTTTTTACCAACCTTAACCGAAAACCATTTTCCAACCTTCTTTATTAACGTTGTACCCTCTTTAACCGCTACTTTTGACACTTTCAAGGTCGCTGCTTCTGCCTGCGCAATGGGTACAACTGATATTACCAATAATCCGGCCTGTGTAAAATGTTCAACGCTATAAGGTTTTTTTTGGGCTGTATCTACGTAATCACTAATGGCTCCCATCATGAACCAATCGACAATTTTGTAGGCGCCATCTCCGACTTTTACCCAGTTCGATTTATTAGCGACTCCGGTCGCTACATCACAACTGTATGCACCCTCACACTGACGATTTCCACTTATATCTATATATCTCAGAGGATTATTACTCACATATACATACAAATTCAAACTTAACGGATCGTTCCGTTCACCTTCATACGTATCCTCAGATATAAACCGGGCCGGGCGCGGATCATAGTAACGAGCCTGCAGATAGTAATACTGCGTCTTCCGGTCAAAATAGTACCCGGCGTAGCGGAACGGGTTTTCTTTGACCAGATC
>JAIMAD010000046.1 GCA_023512145.1 Bacillus sp. (in: firmicutes)
GAGTGCTACCTCGCCGCCTACGACTCCCTCAGCCGAGAGCGCAGGGGGGAACCAGCCTGGCTTTCCCAGCGCCGCGAGGCCGGGCTCGAGGAGTTTCGCAAGGCGGGCTTTCCCACCACCAGGCAGGAAGCGTGGAGGTTCACCAATGTCCAGCCGGTGGTGCGAACTCCCTTACGGCTTGCCGAAAGCAAAGCCCGGCCCGAGGTCTCAGATCGCCAGCTCGGCGCTCTGATCGGCGGCACTACGCCGGGCCAAGTCGTGGTGCTGGTCAACGGGATCTTCAGGTGGGATCTCTCCCGGCTCGACGGCCTGCCCCACGGCGTGATCGCGGGTGGCCTCGCCCAAGCACTGTCCAGCGACGGCGCCCGTATCCAAGAGCACCTGGCCCGTTACGCCAGAGATTCGGTGAATCCCTTCACCGCGTTTAACTATAAATTTGGCAATTGCGCTTTCCTCTGAAGTAGGCTCCAGGAGCTCTAGTTTTATGTCACCTGCTTGCAAAAAAGCAACTCTAACCTGTTGGCTTTGAACTTCTTCAATCCTTAGCAATGGAAGATTTAATATTTCCATATAAAAAGGGAGTGTAGCCTCAAGAGATTTAACAGCAATTCCAATATGGTCGACTTTTTTAATCATTTTTTCCCCTCTGTTCTAAAAATTAAAATAAATTCGACAATTACCTTATTCGGTAGAAAGTTCATAAATCCTTCTAAATTGCATAAGTGTTTCCATTGTTCATTTAGGCTTTTCCTTGTACAATATAATTAACGTGAAAGTAAAGTTAAAGGAGGTACTATATTGCAAAAAAAGAAAACAAGAAAAATAGTTGTTTATTTAATGCTTTTCGCTATGATTGCCTCAACACTTCTCATAGGAATTGGTACATTTCTGTGATACACATATAGGAAGGGACTGTTCAAGACGAACAGTCCCTTCTTTTATTTTATTGCTCCATTTTCTTCGGCTAGTGTCTTATACGATTTTTCAGAAGAAATAACTAATACCTTTGTTCCTAAGGGGATTAACGGGAATAACGAGGTCACAACCTCGTTCTGTGCTCGTATACAGCCTTGTGTGACATATTTACCTATCGAAGCAGGCTGATTGGTTCCATGAATGCCATAGGTCCGTCCATCAGTCCCCTTAGCATCAAAGCCCATCCACCTAGCCCCCAGTGGATTCTCTCTATCTCCCCCAGGAATATTTCCCCTCCGAAAATAGGGATCCTTTGCCTTTACTATAATCGTAAAAATACCTTCCGGTGTCAACGCTTGTGTCTTTCCGGTCCCCACACTTACGACCGTTTGGACTCTGTTTTCATTAACAAAAGCCATTTCATTTCTACTCTTGTTGACAATTACGAATGGGTCACCAGGTACAGGGTTAGGTCCTAACGGCCAAAGCGGAGACATGAAAAAAGCAATCAGGATCTTTGATACGATTTTCATCAATGCGGCCACCTGCCTTTTTTTCCTAGTTTGCTTCAACCTTTCTTTGTTCATTCACTTTTGCAGATGTTTTTATGCCCTTAAATGAACTTTTTATGATAAGATAATCGTTCATTTCATTAACTAATTGCAACAAAGCGGCCCTAGTTTCAAATTCCTCTCTTGTCTTTGGAAGCTCCATTTCCTCAAATTCCTTTTTCATTTCTCTTAATTTTTCAATATAAATATATGCAGTATTTCCTGGATTTATATTTTCTGATAATACTTCAAGAAACTCAGCAACCATATGCCCCTGTTTTACTATATGGGTAAGCGAGGTAACAATGGGCAGAACACGTTGAATAATTTCAAATTGCTTTTCCCTCATTTTAAAATAATGAAAATAAATATTCTCTTCTTTTAAAACGTGATTTTCCACATCCTGCATAGCCAGTGCTTTTGCCTCACCAATTAATTGATCACATTCGGTAATCTCTTTCCCGTCCCAAAGACTGTCACCCGTTCGTAAGTAACGAACTATTTCACATAAAATGATTTTAAAATTTTCTTCTAACCTCCATTGATAGTCCTTTAGCTTTTTCTCCACGCTTGGCATATACAGATTAATGATTAATGCTACCCCAATACCGACGATGATGACACCAAGTTCATTAAGCAAAAGAGCCATTGATATTTCCTGTGCCATATAGATATGAAAAATGATGACACTGCTGGTCACAATACCATCTGGTGCCTTCAGCATAACAACCGTCGGAATAAATAAAAACAGCATGACTCCGATGACAATCGGGTGATAGGCAATTACCTCAAAGAAAACGGCAGAAAAGGCCATTGCTAAAACACATGCCAAAAAACGATCCCAGGCCGCTCGAAACGATCTCCTTTTCGTCACCTTGATACACAAAATGGTTAAAATACCTGCAGAAGCAAAATTGTCGAGTCCAAGTTGCTGGGCGATTAATATAGAAATAGCGGTGCCCACCGCTGTTTTAAATGTCCGGTAACCAATACGAAATTTCATTAATTTTCTCCTATAATTAAAAAATAAAAAGATGATCACGAAGACCATCTTTAGCATATCCCTATTATAGCATTTTTTGCAAGAATTCCTGTGCTCTAGGACTCTTCGGGTTTTTAAAAAACTCATTTGGCGGAGCATCTTCAACTAACACGCCGCCGTCGAGGAATAGAACCCGATCAGCTACTTCTCTCGCAAAGCCCATTTCATGTGTTACAATCGCCATCGTCATCCCTGTATTGGCAAGTGACTTCATAACATCTAACACCTCTTTGACCATTTCAGGGTCTAGTGCGGAAGTCGGTTCATCAAAAAGCATTACTTCAGGCTCCATCGCTAATGCTCGTGCAATTGCCACCCGCTGCTTTTGTCCACCTGATAATCTTGTTGGGTATTCATTCGCTTTTTCTGTAAGACCCACTTGTTCTAACAGTTCAAAGGCGACTTTTTCGGCTTGATCCTTAGATAAGCCTTTTACCTTGGTTGGGGCATAGGTAAGGTTTTGTAAAACAGTTTTATGTGGAAATAAATAAAAATGTTGAAAGACCATACCCACATGTTGGCGCACCTTCATGATATTTGTTTTTTTATCGCTTACGTCCTGATCTCCAACCCAAATTTTCCCGCTTGTTAGGTTTTCAAGAACGTTCATGCAGCGGAGGAAGGTTGACTTACCTGAGCCAGAGGGCCCAATAATGGCAACAACTTCCCCTTTGTTGATGGTCGTTGTGATTCCCTTTAATACTTCAAGTTTTCCAAAGTTCTTATGCAAATTCTCTACCCTAATCACTGCGTCTCATTCTCCTTTCAAGCGCTTTTCCAATAAAGGTCAAGGTAATAACCATCAGATAGTAAATCAACCCGGCGATTAACAATGGTTCGAAAAAGGAGTAATTCTCTGCCCCCACTTGATAAGAACGACGCATAATATCCATAACTCCGATAGTAGTAACAATCGCTGATTCCTTCGTCAGGGTAATAAATTCGTTCATTAAAGCAGGGAGGATGTTTTTAAGTGCCTGTGGCAAAATGATATCCCACATCATTTTTCGATACGGAACACCTAACGCCATAGCTGCTTCCTGCTGCCCTTTATCAACGGCAAGAATCCCCGCTCGGATAATCTCTGATATATAAGCGCCTGAATTAAGTGCAAAGGATAAAATAGCTGCTGTATAAGGCTCAATTTGATAACCAATGACCTGTGGTGATCCATAATAGATTAACATCAACTGTAAAATAAGCGGTGTTCCGCGGAAAATCGATGTATAAATATCGGCAAACCAGTTGAGAATTTTTAGCGAACTAATTTTAAAAAAGGATAAGATAATTCCCAGTATAAACCCAAATATACCTGCTAAAATAACAATCTGAAGGGTAACTAAGATACCCTTTAATATATATGGCATGGAGGGAATGAATTGGCTAAAGTCTAAGTTCATTCATCGTCCGTCCTCTCTAAATAAAATAACAAATCGCAGAGACGTTCAGAAGCGAACGTCTCCGTTTACAGCATTAAGTTCTTTGAACTCTTATTTGCGCCCTTAACACAGAGCCTAGTGCTCAGGTTGCTTCTCTTTTCTCTATTATTCTTCCCCGCCAAACCATTTAACAACCAATTTTTGAAGTTCGCCGTTTTCCTTCATTTCCTTTAATTCTTTGTTGAATTTTTCGGTAAGCTCACTGTCTTTTGGAAAGGCAATTGCAGAGCCCGCTTCATCAGGGTCGTCACTAACGGTAAACCCTTTAAATTCCTTTTCTTTCTCAAAATAACCCTTCGCTACCGTATCTTCAATGATGGCCGCATCAAAACGTCCTGATTTAATTTCTTGGATAAGATCTGGAATACGGTTACGATTCTCAATTTTAATTGGAACCTGTTTATTGATTTCTTGTGCTTTTCCTTCTTGAATAGAACCAAGCTGTACTCCTACCGTTTTTCCTTTTAAATCCTCAACAGTTTCAATACCGCTATCCTTTTTTGATACAATCAAATGCTCTGCTGTATAATAAATATCACTGAAATCAACATTTTTCTTTCTTTTTTCAGTTGGTGTCATTCCTGCGAGCACAAAATCTGCTTGTCCTGATTTAAGCGCTTGGACCAAGCCGCCAAAGTCCATATCCTTTACTTGAATTTCATACCCAAGCTTGGTGGCGATTGCTTTTGCTAAATCTACATCAAATCCAATTATTTCATCGCTTTTCTGTGTTTCAACATATTCAAAGGGCGGATAGTCGGCAGAGGTAACCATCACTAAAACCTTCTTATCTCCACTTTTCTTATTAGCTTTCTCATTTGAACCGCATGCTGCAAGTATTCCTGCAGAGATAATCACCGTTAATAATAAAAGAATTGCCTTTTTCATTTGTTTTCCTCCTATAACTTTTCTGAAAATTATAAATGCTTATATTCATTGTTGTTTATTACTAAATTTCAAGATTGCTAGCACTTTCAACTTATATTTATTCACTGTTATGTATTTTAACACATACAAATAATTATGCAAATATATATTTTAAAATTTATTTGTGTTTTTTTATATTATTTTTTCTCATAAAAAAAGGTCAAGCACCAGTTTGGCACTTGACCCTTTTTCTTTGATTGTTATTAAACTTCTTCACAATATTGATCAAATTCTTGTTGCAACTTTGACACGACTGCTGCAGGATCAAAGCCTTCAATTTGATGTCTTTCAATCATTGAACAGATTTTACCGTCTTTTAAGATGGCAAAGGATGGTGAGGATGGTGGATAGCCCGTAAAAAAGCTCCTAGCTGTTTCTGTTGCTTCCTTATCCTGTCCAGCAAAAACACTAACAAAGTTATCTGGACGTTTATCATAATGAAGTGCATGTGCAGCTGCTGGACGAGCAACGCCACCGGCACAGCCACAAACTGAATTTATCATTACTAATGTTGTCCCTTTTTGGGTAAGAGCCTCTTCAACATCCGATGGTGTTTTAAGTTCTTTATACCCAGCTGACACGATCTCTTGACGTGCCTGGTTAACAACATCATTCATAAAAAGATTAAAATCCATACTCATCAAAAATCACTCCTTCATGTTACTTACATAACTCTATCATAACAGTAATAATGTATTTATTCCAAATGAAGTATACTTTTTATGAAAGATTTTTAGCTACTTTAAAAAATAGTCACAGTAAATTAACTACTCTTATCTTCTCCTTCTAGAAAAAGGGTGAATAGGGTATCAACAGCGCTTGCCACCGTCTTTTCCCCACTAATTACTTCATTTTCTATTTTGGGAAGCATACTTTTTACACCAGGATGATGATAAAATTGATAGTGAAGTTGATCGGTAATCAACGAATAAAGCCAATCCCGTTGCTGAGCTTTTCTTCTTTCCTGAAGGATCCCTGTCGCTTTTCCAGTATCTTCAAAGTTTTTAATTACAGTCCAAATATCACTTATGCCCACTCCATCTATCGAAGAGCAAGCATATGCTCTTGTTGCCCATCCTTTAGTAGCAGGATGAAGAAAGTGAAGGATACGATTATACTCTTTTCTTGTTTGCTCTGCTTTTGGTTTATTTACTCCATCTGCTTTATGAATGAGGACGGCATCCGCCAGTTCCACAATTCCCTTTTTCATCCCCTGCAGTTCATCCCCAGCACCTGTCAGCACAAGAAGCAAGAAAAAATCGACCATGTCTCTAATTCTGACTTCACTTTGGCCGACGCCAACAGTTTCAATTAAGATGACATCATAGCCAGCAGACTCACAAATCAGCATTGTTTCTCTTGTTTTTCTATGGACCCCACCAAGCTTTCCTGCGGTTGGTGATGGGCGAATAAAGGCCCGTGGATTTCTTGCTAATTGTTCCATCCTTGTTTTATCACCAAGGATGCTGCCCCCGCTAATGGTCGAACTCGGGTCAATTGCCAGCACGGCTACCCTGAGTCCCAAGTCACAAAGGTACATGCCAAAGGCTTCAATAAAGGTACTTTTACCTGCACCAGGGACACCAGTGATTCCAATTCGCATCGCTTTTCCGCTGTGAGACAAGAGTTTTTGCAGCATCTGTTGCGCTTTTTGGAAATGCTGTTCCGCGTTACTTTCAACTAATGTGATGGCACGGGCAAGAAGGCTTCTATCTCCTTGGACCACTCCTTCATAGAGTTCATCGAGTGAAGGCTCCTTTATCCTTCGTTTTTGAAAGCGGAGGTTCTTTTGAAGCGGCGCTGTTTGTCCTTCCTGCACTTGTCCCCCACTGACTACTCTGTCACAATTCAGAGGGGTATTTGGGTCGCTCCATTCCGGTTTTTGGTCATTAGCCATTTACTGTGCCACTTCCTCATAACCAAGCTGTTTATATATCTCTTTAATCACCTTTTGCGCGGCTACAGGGATAATTGTACCTGGTCCAAATATTGCCGAAGCACCATGATCATATAAAAATTGATAATCCTGTGCTGGGATAACCCCACCGATTACGAGCAAAATATCAACACGTCCGAGCTTTTTCAATTCCTCCACTAGCTGCGGTAACAACGTTTTATGCCCCGCAGCAAGCGAACTTAAACCAACCACATGGACATCGTTTTCCACAGCCTGCATCGCGGTTTCTGCTGGAGTCTGGAACAATGGGCCGATATCCACATCAAACCCAAGGTCCGCAAATGCAGTGGCAATAACTTTTGCTCCGCGATCATGGCCATCCTGTCCCATTTTTGCAATCAGAATTCTTGGTCTTCTGCCTTCATTTACAAGAAAGTCATCTGTCATTTCTTGCACAACAGTAATTTCTTCCTCTTTGCTAAAAGCTGAGCTGTAAACACCGCTAATCGAGCGAATTACCGCTTTATGCCTACTCGAAACTTTTTCAATCGCATCGGAAATTTCACCAAGCGTTGCTCTTTCTCGTGCCGCGGAAACAGCCATCTCCAATAAATTCTCTTCACCTGTTTCCGCCGCTTTCGTTAGAGCAACTAGTGCTTCTTCAACTTTTTGGCCATCACGAGCAGCTTTTAATAATTTTAATTTCTCAAGTTGCTTTAAACGAACAGTCGTATTATCAATATCTAAAATATCAATTGCATCTTCTTTCTCGAGGCGATAACAATTAACACAAATGATGGTTTCCTTTCCAGAATCAATTTGTGCTTGTCTTCTGGCTGCCGCCTCTTCAATTCTCATCTTAGGCAGGCCCGTTTCAATAGCTTTGGCCATTCCTCCAAGTCCTTCAATCTCTTCGATATGTGTCCACGCTCGTTTAACCAATTCATCTGTCAACTTTTCAACATAATAAGAGCCAGCCCAGGGATCGATTACATTCGTAATCTCCGTTTCCTCTTGTAAAAAAAGCTGGGTGTTCCGGGCAATCCGCGCCGAGAAATCTGTTGGTAAGGCAATCGCTTCATCCAATGCATTCGTATGCAGTGACTGGGTGTGCCCCATTACGGCCGCATGTGCTTCAATTAATGTCCGCGTAACATTGTTAAATGGATCCTGCTCCGTCAAACTCCAGCCAGATGTTTGCGAATGGGTTCTGAGTGCTAATGATTTGGCGCTTTCTGGATGAAAAGATTTCATCATTTTTGCCCAAATCAATCGTGCCGCCCGCATTTTGGCAACTTCCATAAAATAATTTAAGCCAACTCCCCAGAAGAACGACAAGCGTGGTGCAAAAGAGTCGATATTAATACCTGCCTTAAGACCTGTCCGGACATATTCCAGCCCATCTGCGAGCGTATAGGCTAATTCTAAATCGGCAGGTGCCCCCGCCTCTTGCATATGGTAGCCGGAAATACTAATGCTATTAAACTTTGGCATGTATATTGATGTGTATTCAAAAATGTCGGCAATAATCTTCATTGACATTGCTGGTGGATAAATATAGGTATTACGGACCATATATTCTTTTAAAATATCATTCTGAATCGTTCCCGATAGCTTTTCAAGACTAACGCCTTGCTCCTGGGCAGTGACAATGAAAAAAGCTAGTACCGGAAGAACGGCTCCATTCATTGTCATCGATACAGACATTTGATCAAGTGGGATGTTTTCAAATAGCGTCTTCATATCAACAATTGAATCAATGGCAACACCCGCTTTACCAACATCCCCAACAACACGAGGATGATCCGAGTCATAGCCGCGATGCGTAGCTAAATCAAATGCAACCGACAAACCCTTCTGTCCCATTGCAAGATTACGCCGGTAAAAGGCATTGCTTTCCTCAGCCGTTGAAAACCCTGCATATTGCCTAACCGTCCATGGGCGGTTGACATACATGGTCGGGTACGGTCCACGCGTGTAGGGCGGGAGTCCTGGCAGATCATCGATATGCTCTAAACCCTCCCGGTCTTCTTTTGTATAAAGCGGTTTTATGTTAATTTGCTCATTTGTCTCAAAAAGCAGGTCATTGATAGAGGCATCAATTTCTTTTTTGACTCTGAGCTGCCACTCTGCTTTTGTAAAAAATTGTTGCTCATCAAACAACGAGATATTTTGAAAATCAGGCTTTTGTTTCTTCACTAGTGATCACCTCCAGCTCATTAAGGATCATTGAAAGTGTTTCATAGCAGTTGCTTCTTATATGGATAAACTGCTTTATCCCCTCACCTAGCCATAAAGATTGTTTTTCTTTTTCCGGAAGTCCTGCTAAGAAAAAAATCCGTTCAGGAAATTCAGCTTTTACTGCGTTGATGATCTCATGTCCGGTCATTTCATACTGTTCGTTTGTACCACAAAGGCAAAAGTGCCTTGTTGGAAATTCAGAAATAAATTGTCTAGCCTGTTCTACCGATAAAATAGGTGTGCCCTCTGTCGCAGTAATTCCACCTGCCGCCAGAAATTCCTTCATAAAATCAAGCCTTGTTTTGTGTTCTTTTATTTCGCCAAGACAAAGCATACCAACAGATGGCTTAGAACCTAGTTTCCCCTCTAGTAACGTTGCCTTTTTTCGCATTTCTTCATATGGTGCTGATAATCTCCTTGCGCCAATTGCCACAATTTCATATCCTGATTCTAATTCTTTCGGTGCAACAAACTTTAATTCCGGGTTTGTAGTAACCGCTTCCACTATTCCAGTAACAAAATACTGTTCCGGTTTTGGCATGTTTAAAGTTGGAGCAGCTTCAGTCAAGTTGGCATACACATTGGTTCCTACTATACTCTGCTTTCTGATAAGAATATCACTGTTCCGTGTCCTATGAATCGATGCAATTTCTTTTTGCAGCCAACCTGTTTTTAAGCTTTCCAAGATACCGCCTTGTGCTTCAATTTGTTGAAAAAATCCCCATGATTCTTCAGCTAATTGGTTTGTCACTTTTTCCACATACCAAGAACCTCCAGCAGGATCAATGACCTTTTTCAGGTGTGCTTCTTCTTTTAAAAGTAGTTGTGTATTCCTAGCAATTCTTTCAGAAACTGAGGTTGACCCTGTAATATGATTAAAGGCATCTACATGCAAATACTGAATGCCCCCCACCACTGCGGCAAATGCTTCATTTCCAGCACGCAGGAGATTAACATGTGGGTCATTTACGGTCTTTGTAAAGGCTGAAGTCTCACCAGCAATCTGCATGCCGTTAGCATCACCACTAGCCCCATAAACGTCGGTAATTCGATTCCACAGTACTCGTGCTGCTCGTAGCTTGGCAATCTCCATGAAAAAGTTGCTACCAATGGAGAATTGGAAAATCATTTTCGCGAGAATTTCTTCAAGCTCCATACCACTCTCCGTTAGCTTTTCAAGATAAAATACCCCTTCGGCGATTGCGATACCCAGCTCTTGCACAGCATTCGCTCCACCATTGTGATATGGAGTTGTATCAATTAGGATTGTACGTAAGTTAGTGAGCAACACATTTGATAGATTAATACCTTCTACCCAATTATGTAAAAATTGCTCAGAAATAATTCCCTCTTCTGCAAACAATGAAATTGGATCATTCCCAATATAGCCGGTAATTTTGGCACCATTACCTTCCTGACATACCATTTGGTTCAACTCGGAAAGAATGGCGAGTTGAAAACCTTTCGAGTTAATGGCAAAGGGGTATTTGTAGGCTACATCTGAAATGATACTTGTAAAGTTATTATTTGGTTCGAAAAGGTCTTTAGCAATCACAAATGATATCGCAGTTTGTCCCTTCTCAAATGCTTGCTGGAGATTCCCCTTCAACTCTTCAGCTGTTTTATACGAGACACGCTGTGCAACCTTCCAGTCAAATTCATGATAACCAAGCGGGTAAATACCCCTTCTAAAATCCGAACCTCCTGGATAATCCGCCACTATTTGCATATCTTGTCGGGTATATAGTGGTTTCAAAACAAGGTTTTCATAAGTAGTGGTTTCAAGCGCTTGTATCGTCTTTCCTTTTAGCGATTCCTCTGCAATTTTTTCCCATTCAGATACTGTTTTTGAAGGAAAAGTCTGTTTTAGTAAATCTTCCAAACCCATTGATTCTCCTCCTAAATAATTGAAATAAAATTCAATTAATTCTACTAAGTCCTATTTTATGGTACAAACACAATTCAAGCAACGAAAAGCAAATCACAATTTGCTTGTCACTGTAGGAATACTGTTTAGTTAATTGAACTCGAAACTTCGCTGATAGAATGAAAACAACTGATAAGAAGTTACAGATGGTGAAATTATTATCCAATTCATCTAAACCTACCAAAAGACAACCGCTCACCATTAAAAACTCGGTAGCGGTTGTTTATTTTTTAATAGATTGAAGTTGTTGATTTAGATGTATTTTCAAGGATTTCCTTCACACGTTGTAAGAACCGCCCACAAACGAGTCCGTCTAATACTCTGTGATCAAGTGACATACATAGGTTCACCATATCGCGAACCGCAATCATCCCTTGGTCCATAACGACTGGACGCTTGACGATTGACTCCACTTGCAGGATCGCTGCTTGTGGGTAATTAATAATTCCCATTGATTGAACAGAGCCAAAAGAGCCCGTATTGTTAACTGTAAAGGTTCCACCCTGCATTTCTCCAGAACCCAGTTTCCCAGTTCTCACCTTATTAGCAAGCTCGGAAATTTCACGAGCAATTCCCTTAATGGTCAACTCATCTGCCCGCTTAATAACAGGCACATATAGTGCCACATCGGTTGCCACCGCAATTGAAATATTGATATCTTTCTTTTGGATGATTTTATCTCCTGCCCACATAGAATTGATTTGTGGAAATTCTTTCAGAGCCTGTGCAACAGCTTTGACAAAGAAAGCGAAGAACGTTAAGTTGAAGCCTTCCTTTTTCTTAAAGTCATCTTTTAGAGAGTTACGATATGCAACCAAATTGGTTACATCAACTTCAATCATTGTCCACGCATGCGGTGCTTCATGTTTGCTACGTAGCATATTGGCGGCAATGGCTTTGCGGATGCCTGTAAGCGGAATTTCAATATCACCAGCCTCAACAGGGATATTCACTGCCGGCAATCCTTGTGAAAGAGGTACAACATGCTGCGCTTGTTCTTGTTTTACCACCTGTTCAACAACTGCCTGAGTTGTTGCTGCCTCTTTTTGCCCACCAACCGGAATTGTGCCTGATTCAATCAATTTCAGAAGATCTTTTCTAGTAATCCTCCCACCAGCACCAGAGCCTGACACCAATGTTAAATCAATGCCATGCTCTTGAGAAATTTTTAAAACGGCTGGAGAATAACGCCCTTTATTCTCTTGGTCTTTAGAGGCCGTTGCCTCTTGCCCACTTGTTTCTTCGGTAGGGATGTTAGCTTTTGTAAGTGGTTCCTGAGTATCCCCACCTTCAGTTTCAATCGTGCAAATTATTTCCCCAATTTCTAATGTAGAGCCTTCCTCGGCAACTAGTTCTTTAATCACACCTGTAAAGGAGGATGGTACTTCTGCATTTACTTTATCTGTCATTACCTCTGTAAGGGGATCGTATTTATTCACTTTGTCACCTACAGAGACAAGCCATTTACTAATCGTGCCCTCTGTTACACTTTCCCCTAATTGAGGCATTTTAATTTGTTCAATTGCCACAGGTAATACCTCCTATTGTCCAGCTCCGGGTCATAGACCTCGAGTCGCCTCCGCTTTTTGTTTAATACTCAGCCAGCTCGCGCATCGCTTTTTCCACTTTATCAGGATTTACCATAAATAATTTTTCCATCGTTGGTGCATATGGCATTGCCGGTATATCTGGTCCAGCTAGTCGCTTAATTGGTGCATCTAATTCAAATAAGCAATTTTCTGCGATTATCGCCGCGACTTCACCAATAATACTGCCTTCTTTTGTATCCTCTGTAATAAGCAAAACCTTACCTGTTTTCGAAGCTGCTTCAATGATTGCTTCTTTATCAAGTGGATAGACGGTTCGTAAATCAAGAATATGTGCTGAAATTCCGTCTTTAGCCAATTTTTCCGCTGCTTGAAGTGCAAAATGAACGCAAAGGCCGTAGGTAATGACCGTAATGTCTTCTCCGTTACGCTTCACATCCGCTTTTCCGATTGGTACTGTGTAATCATCCGTCGGAACCTCGCCCTTGATTAAACGATAAGCCCGTTTATGTTCGAAAAAGAGGACCGGGTCATTATCACGAATGGCTGCTTTCAATAACCCTTTTGCATCGTACGGTGTGGATGGCATGACAATTTTTAATCCTGGTTGATTAGCAAATATCGCTTCAACCGACTGAGAATGGTAAAGTGCACCATGAACACCGCCGCCGTAGGGGGCACGAATGACTAGTGGGCAACTCCAGTCGTTATTCGAGCGATAACGTATTTTTGCGGCTTCCGAGATAATTTGGTTAATTGCGGGCATAATAAAATCGGCAAATTGGATTTCGGCAATTGGTCGCATTCCATACATGGCTGCACCAATTGCCACCCCTGCTATCGCAGACTCTGCAAGTGGGGCATCAATTACTCGTTCCTCACCAAATTGCTCATACAAGCCTTGTGTCGCTTTAAACACGCCGCCTTTTAAGCCCACATCTTCACCAAGTATAAAAACCAACGGATCCCTTTCCATTTCTTCACGCATGGCCATTGTTATTGAATCAATATATGAAATGATCGCCATATTATATCCCCCCTTACATGCTCTCGTAAACATATTTCAACGCTTCTTCTGCTGCTGCGTAAGGAGCATCTTCCGCATAATCGGTTGCATCATTCACCAATTTCATTATCCTGTCATTGATTTCTTTTTCCAAGCTATCATTCAGAATCCCTGTTTCCTTTAAATATGCACCAAAGGTAATTATTGGATCCTTTGTTTTCGCTTTTGCGACTTCATCAGGTGCACGATACGAACGATCATCATCATCAGAAGAATGTGGTGTCAGGCGGTACGATACTGTTTCAATTAACGATGGGCCTTCACCGCGACGTCCCCGTTCAACCGCTTCTTTTACTACTTTATATACTTCCAATGGATCATTTCCATCGACAGTGCAGCCGGGCATCCCATACCCAATGGCACGGTCGGAAACCTTTTCACATGACAGCTGTTTTTCGTATGGAACGGAAATTGCATACTTATTATTTTCACACATGAATATGACTGGTAGTTTATGAACTCCGGCAAAGTTTGCACCTTCATGAAAATCGCCTTGGTTTGAGGAACCCTCACCAAAGGTTACAAAGGTCACAAGATCTTTTCTTTCCATTTTTCCGGCAAGGGCAATACCAACAGCATGTGGTACTTGGGTTGTTACTGGCGATGAACCTGTGACAATCCGATTTTTCTTTTGACCAAAATGGCCGGGCATTTGTCGTCCACCCGAATTTGGATCTTCTGCTTTTGCAAAACCTGAAAGCATTAGTTCCTTTGCTGTCATTCCAAATGTTAAGACCACACCCATGTCGCGGTAGTATGGAAGTACATAGTCTTTTTCCTTATCAAGTGCAAATGCTGCACCAACTTGGGCTGCTTCTTGACCTTGACAGGAAATAACGAACGGTATTTTACCCGCTCGATTTAAAAGCCACATCCGCTCATCAATTCGGCGTGCCAAAAGCATGGTTTCATACATTTCCAATACTTTTACATCACTTAAATCTAGCTTACTGTGCCGATTTTCTGTCATAATTTTTTACCCCCCGTATTGATCGTAAAAATTATCTTTCTTCCCTATCAATTTATGAATGAATTGCTTTTCCATCGACTGCAAGGGCTGCTTCGCCTATTGCCTCGGAAAGGCTTGGATGTGGATGAATAGTATGGGCAATTTCCCACGGAGTTGCATCTAATACCATTGCAAGCCCAGCCTCAGAAATCATCTCGGTTACATGTGGACCAATCATATGTACCCCTAGAATATCATTGGTCATATCGTCAGCAATAATTTTTACAAATCCATCTGATTCGCCGTAAACAAGTGCCTTGCCAATCGCACGAAAGGAGAACTTACCTACCTTTATTTTATGCCCTTTTTCTTTCGCCTGATCTTCTGTTATACCTACACTAGAAACCTCTGGGTTACTATAAATACATTTTGATACAAGATTATAATCAAATGGTAAGGGATCTTTCCCTGCAATATGCTCAACTGCAATGATTCCTTCGTGTGAGGCAACATGGGCAAGCTGTAAGCCTCCAATCACATCACCAATTGCATAAATATGTGATTCCTTTGTTTGGAAAAATTCATTTGTAACAATAAAGCCTTTTTCCACTTGAATTTCCGTATTAGCAAGGCCGATTCCTTCTGTATTTGCTTGACGGCCAACGGAAACTAAAAGTTTTTCTGCTTTAAATTCTTTCAATCCACCCTTAACTTCTGCAGAAATAGTGATCCCATTTTCCTTAATCATCGTTTCAGGCAGGACTTTTGCACTTGTCACAAGTTTAATTCCCTTTTTCTTCAATAAGCGCTGCATTTCTTTCGATATTTCTTTATCTTCTGTAGGAATGATGCGGTCTGCATACTCAATGACAGTTACTTCCACACCGAAATCTGAGAGCATGGATGCCCATTCAATCCCGATTACGCCGCCGCCGACAATAATAATCGAGCTAGGAAGTACTTTAAGTTGCAACGCTTCATCAGAAGACATTACAAATTCCCCATCAATTTCAAGCCCAGGAAGTGTTCTTGGCCTCGAACCAGTAGCAACAATCACATTTTTCGGGAGGAGCATTTCATTTTCTTCACCGTTATTCATTTCAACTGAAATCGTCCCCGGCATAGGCGAAAAAATCGATGGACCCAAAATTCGCCCTAAGCCTTCGTAGACATCGATTTTTCCTTGTTTCATTAAATGCTGGACACCTTTATGAAGTTGGTCAACAATTTTATTTTTTCTTTCCTGCACTTTACTAAAATCAACCGATACGTCCTTTGTGATTACCCCGAAGTCCTCACTGTGTTTGATGGTTGCATAAACCTCTGCACTTCTGAGCAGTGCTTTGCTTGGAATACAGCCTTGATGGAGGCACGTTCCCCCCAGTTTTCCTTTTTCAACGATGGCTGTTTTTAAGCCTAACTGTGAAGCACGAATGGCAGCGACATAACCACCAGTTCCCCCGCCGAGAATGACTAAATCATATTCTAGCGCCATTATTA
>JAIMAD010000472.1 GCA_023512145.1 Bacillus sp. (in: firmicutes)
CTTTAAAGGCAAGTCCAAAGATAACGGCAGGAATTGTCCCAACGATTAATAAAAAGGTTAATTTACTAAAGGGGTTTTTAATGATATTTATAAATTCTTTCTTATAAAAAACAAGGACGGCCAATAATGTGCCAACATGGAGCATCGTATCAAGGAGGAGACCTGCATCTTGTAAACCAAATAAATTTCTTCCAAGGTAAAGATGTCCGGTGCTGCTAATCGGTAAAAATTCAGTTAAGCCTTGGATAATTCCGAGGATTAGAGCTTCTAATTTAGTTAACATAAAGTCCCTCTCATTCTAAAAATAGTAATATGCCTGTACATTTTAATACTATGCAAATGAAGTTCACTTATGAAATTCTCTTCTGAAATTAGGCTTTTTTTCCTAATCTATTCAGTGGAAATAACGATTTGCAAACAAAATAAGTGCAAATGTACGTCATTCCTCCATAATATATAACTATACTACTTTTGAGAGGAGAAAAATCCTGTGGAAAATGACCATCTCCATTTTAATACCTCAATCGGCCTCAAAAAGCCAGAAAACATTCGAAACTTTGATGCAGCCTGTCCTTTTTGCGAAAGAGACCAACTGACTGACCTCATCGCTGTTGATGGCCCAATCATTCTTCTGAAAAATAAATATCCTGTTTATGAAAATGCTTATCAAACAGTATTAATAGAAACGGACGATTGCCAGGCAGAATTCTCAGCCTACACACTTGAGCATTTACATCGATTGTTAAGGTTTGGCATCATGCATTGGTTGGAGCTGGAGGAGACTGGCCAATATCGATCGGTTATCTTTTTCAAAAATCATGGCCCTTTTTCTGGAGGTTCGCTCAAACATCCACATATGCAAATTATTGGCTTGGATGATATTGATTATAAAGAAAAGGTAACGCATGACATGTTTACAGGGATTGTTATTGCGGCAACGAATGGGGTCCGGTTTACGCTATCAACAAGGCCGCGTATTGGATTTTATGAGTATAATATTGAGATGAACGATGCATCAGGCTACCAGGAAAGGTTTTCGGAATACTTACAAATGGCTGTTCATTATATAATGAACTATTTTCCATTCGGAGCATCAAGCTATAATATTTTCTTCCATCATATCGGTGATAAATCTATGCAAAAATTATCTCTCGTTTTGTGACAACACCACTTTATATCGGATATGGACTCCCGCAAGTGCCGAATAATTTGGAATGGATGGCGAGTGAGTTGAGGCGAATTTATTTTGCAGAAGGTGTGAACCCGAATGTAAATTAAACCATTCCCTATTTAGAAGTTGTGATTTGTCCTGTTTAAAAATATAATGAAGGAATGTACAAGTTTTATTTAAGGCGGAACCTAAATGACTTCAACTAACAACACAACTTCAAAGCTTGATTATGGTCTCATTTTTATATTGATGTTACTATTTTTGGCAAGCTGTTTATCAATTTATAGCGCCCAAGCGAGCGGGCAATACAAGGAAAACTTTTTAATCAAGCAAATTGTTTGGTATATTGCTGGCGCTGGAATCATTACAGGTGTTATGACCCTTGATTCTGAACAATTACGAAAGCTAACCTGGTATGCTTACGGGTTTGGCATTTTTTTGCTCGGATTTTTATTTATTGCACCCGAGAGTATTGCACCCGAGATTAATGGCGCAAAAAACTGGTTTAAGTTTCCGGGGATTGGTACATTACAGCCATCAGAGTTTGTGAAAATTTTCATTATCCTTGCTCTAGCGAGGGTCACTGACGATCATCACCACAAAAACCTGGTCAAAACAATTCAATCCGACTTTTGGCTCTTAATGAAGCTGGGAATCTTAACATTGATACCGTTAATGCTTATTATCAAGGAAGACTTGGGAACATCGCTTGTCTTTTTAGCCATTTTATTAGGAATGATCTTTATTTCCGGAATTAGTTGGAAACTACTTGCACCAATCTTTTCAGTTGGAATCACCCTTATTTCGACGGTTTTTTATTTTGTTTTATGGAAACCAGAAATCTTGGAAAAATATTTAGGTGTAGAGGGATATATGATAGGGAGGATTTATTCCTGGCTTGACCCGTATAATTACCAAAGCTCTGCCGGTTATCAGTTGACAAGATCGATGCTTGCTATCGGTTCAGGGCAAACGAACGGTAAAGGATTTGGAAACCGCGAAGTTTATTTACCAGAAAGCCAAACAGATTTTATTTTTAGTGTCGTTGGGGAGGAATATGGTTTTATTGGGGCGAGTGTGTTAATCAGTTTGTTCTTCTTATTGATTTACCATATTACAAAGGTTGGCATGGAGACGAAGAATAATTTCTATACCTATATCTGTGTCGGAGTTATCAGCATGATTACCTTCCACGTGTTTCAAAATATTGGGATGACGATTGGCGTACTGCCGATAACGGGTATACCATTGCCGTTTATCAGCTACGGCGGGAGTTCGTTAATGGGGAATATGTTGGGGATTGGCTTAATCTTTTCGATTCGTTTCCATTATCGAAAATACATGTTTTCTTCAACGGACTAGGATTGTTTTAGAGCGAGGGCTGGTTCCTCGCTCTTTTTTATGGCATAGTCTTGGTGTTTCGCGGAAATTGGTAGGGGCTCAAACATGCGGAATTTATACGATCTTAGCGGAACAGTCCAAACTCACGCATAAAAAACCCATAGAGAAATACATAAAGGACCGCCCTCAGGTTGAAGGCGGTCCTTAGTATTGTCCTACTATCAGAATTTATATCTTTGTATTTAGATAACGGTCTAACGTAAGCTGCCTGTACAACTAGTGTACTTCGCTCCTCGAGTAAAAAGCAGGTTTAGGATTTTAATTTCCTACTATAAATCAACATCGAAAAAGCTCGGCTCTTTCGTGTTTCCAATACTCACCAGAAGTGCTCCAGTCCAAACGTAGCCCTAAACGGGCACTTGCGCTTTTCTTATTATTTTTTCAAAAAGATCTTGTCAATATCATCAAGCATAAGGTTTGCGGCAAGTACTCCGCCTGCTGTATTCCAAATGGTGTCACTAACCTTGTGAACTTCACCTTTTTTAGCTACTTCAAGATTATTGAAGAGTGGGCCTTCAATCCATTCCTTTTCAAGGGAGGAACCTTTTCCATCACCCGTTTCGTAGGTGAAGTAGAAAAGGATATCACCTTCCATGGCAGGAATTCGTTCTGGGGTGACACTTCTTTCAGCGAAATCATCGACATCTTGACTTTCTGGTCGTGCGAATCCAAGGTCACTCAAAACCACACCTGAGAATGTATCTTTATGGTAAATACGAACCTCCCCAGCCATAAAACGGACCATTGAGACTTTCATATTCTTTTTATCACCAAGATTTTCTTTTAGGTCAGAAATGCGGGTATCATAGTGTTTAATAACTTCAGTTCCTTTTTCACCTTTATTAAGTGCCTTTGCATATAGCTTAAAGTTTTCTTTCCAGTCACCGCGAAGTGTTTCCGCAAAAACGGTCGGTGCAATCGCACTCAGTTGATCATAAATTTTTTCTTGACGCATTTTATTACCAATAATCAAGTCAGGCTTTAAGG
>JAIMAD010000473.1 GCA_023512145.1 Bacillus sp. (in: firmicutes)
ACTTAGGGATGTATGGAAGCGTTCCAAATTATACGGGTTACTGATTATTATTTTTGTTGTATGTACGTTTATTGCAATTCTTCCGTTAAATATGTATAACACTATGAATTCACCGGAATTTTCCACCTACATGGGAATAGGGAAATCCGATATGAGAATCGATCTTCGAAAGACAGATACGGTTACAGAAGATTTTAACAAGCTGCAGGAAGAGCTTAAGAATGATTCGGATATTGAAAAGTATGCGGCCTACATCACATCTTCCTTCCAGGTCAAAAATGCGGAGGGTTCCTGGGACTATATTATGATTGAAACCGGAGATTTTTCTGTATTTCCATTAATTTATCTGACAGGTAGAGCACCGGATGTTGAAGGAGAAATCTCGATTTCCAATGCAAATGCTTCAGAAGACGGATTAAATAAGAAAGTGGGAGATATAGTTGTCGTAAAGGCTACCGGGACAGAAAAGACGTTGAAAGTATCTGGTATTTATCAAGATATTACAAATGGTGGAAAAACAGCAAAGGCGGATTCTAGTCTTGGTTTAAATGAAGATGCCGTTCTTTGGTATATTGTGAGCATGGATGTGGCCCCGGGTGTTGATATTAGTGAGAAGATGGAGTACTACCGGAATACCTATGATTCTGCACAGGTAAATGATATTAAAGAATATACTGGGCAGACTCTTGGAAATATCATTGATCAGATGAGCACAATTGTTATAGCCGGAATCGCCATTGCAGTAATCATTGTTGCATTGATAACTGCATTATTCCTTAAGATGTTATTGTCAAAGGATATGTCCCAGATTGCAATCATGCGAAGTGTGGGATTAACTTCCCAAAATATTAAACATCAATATATGGCAGGAACTTTGATGGTACTGATTATGGGACTCATCCTTGGAGTTCTGGCTTCTAATTATTTAGGGGAATTTCTTGTAAGTATGGCAATGTCCTCAATGGGAGCTGCAAAAATTCAATTTGTTGATGTGGCTTGGCAAACTTGGCTGCTAGTTCCGTTAACGCTGATTGTAGTCGTTGGATTTACGATATCTGTGTCATGTAAGGTAACAGTTGAAGATGATATATCTGTAGTTTTAAGAAGTTAGGACTGTTGAAAAAGGTCGCGGTTGAGGCGTATCTGCAAAGCTGGAAGAAATACTGCGTGCAAGTAGCGATGCAAAAAAGAATGCAGATTCCCTAAAAATAAGGCACTTCTTGGTGTTTTTTGTGGATATAGACGTTAATTTAACTATTTGATATTGGAGGTATACCTTTGAGCAATATAGTAGAAGCAAGAAGTATGAACAAGAAAGTAGAATTAGGGAAAGATAATGTGCTTCATATCTTGAAGGATGTAAACATGGAGATAGAAAAAGGCGAATTCGTTTCGGTCATGGGGCCATCCGGAAGTGGGAAGTCAACGCTGCTATATAATATAAGCAGTATGGATAGAATTACTTCTGGTAGTGTGAAATTTAAAGACCGTGAAATTGGTAGACTAAAAGAAGAAGAACTGGCGAAGATTCGACTGAATCACATGGGATTTATCTTTCAGGATATTAATCTATTAAAGAATCTGTCAGTGATTGACAATGTTATGTTTCCTGCTCTTGTATCAAAAAATGCGGATAAAAACGCAGTAAATCAAAAAGCAAAAAAACTATTGGAAATGACAGGAATTGAAAAGCTTGCAGATAATAATATCACCCAGGCATCTGGTGGACAACTGCAAAGAGTTGGTATCTGCAGAGCATTGATAAATGATCCAGATATCATATTTGGAGATGAACCTACTGGAGCATTAGATTCAAAAGCGACTGCAGAGATTATGTCAATTCTTGCAGAGATTAATAAAAAAGGGACAACCGTAATGATTGTTACGCATGATGCAAAGGTGGCAGCAAAAACCGAAAGAATATTGCTTATGGTGGATGGAAATATTGTTGCACAGAAAAAAATGCATAAATACGATGCGCAGCATGACGATAGTAAGGAAAGAGAAGAAAGCATTATGAAATGGTTAGTGGAAAATGGATCATGATTTTTCATTGGCATTCGTTTAAAGTTTATATGGGAAATTAGCAGCTGGAAGATCAGATTCCAGAATCACTTGGATGGGGTGCTAGGATGATTCTTGTAATGGGTGGTATTGACCTAAAGAATAAAGGAGAATGCATATTAGTTATGACTAATATGCATTCTCCTTTTTATAACCCCGATTAATTTGCGTTTGGAATCGAAAAACACACGTAAAGGTTGGGAGTAGTCCTTAAATTTTTCCAATATACTTTGGATCCCTAATAATTCCTGGTTGACCTAGCACCCAATTTGCAGGAACACCTTCTCCAGTCCTTCTACTATATTGTATCCCTTGGATTACCCTTAAAATTTCGTAAACATTTCGACCAACTTCTAAAGGGTATACGAATTTAGTAACAATAGTTCCTTCTGGATCTACAATGATGGTTGCCCTGAATGTAGCTCCAGTTTTCTCATTTAGTACTCTATATGCTTTACTAATTTTATGTGTTCGGTCACTTAAAAGTGGAAACGTCACCTTTGAAGCAGAAGGTGAAATCTCAGTAAAAACTTTATGGGAATAGACACTGTCAGTACTTATTGCGAGTACATCTGTATTAAGAAATTTCAATTGATCATAAATAGCAGCGACCGCTGCTAACTCTGTCGGTCATACAAAAGTGAAATCACTTGCATAAAAAAATAAGATGACCCATTTTCCACGAAAACTTTCCAGCCGAACCTCTTTTATTTTCTGTTCGACATTGTCGTAGGCTTCTGCCGAAAATAAGGGTGCCAAATCAGTTGTTTGTGCACAATATGGAAGTACGCAGTCTTTTAAAACATCTTCGGGTCTTGTAAATTCCATTTTTCCACCTCAATTAATTTCACTTGGATAATTATTGTTGTTGTTACGAACTATAGACAAATTAATTAGAGTTTAGAACAATTTCCTGATGCTCTTTTACCAACTCATTATTTTACTTTGTTGTAATAACTTTGATTACTATTACTACAGTAGTGTATGTGTGATTTTTTGTCCTGTTGAGCCTATTTAGAGTAAGACTTTCTCTTTTGACATACCTATTCCACTTTTGTAATAGTGCTACTGGTACTTACCGGAGTTTATCAAGATTTGTAGATTAAAAATATAGAGTTACTAGTGTTTTTGTTTAATTATCAAGATGTCGCATGGAACACGTAGAGAACCAAGAAAATCCATGGTGTTACAGGCAATGGAATAATGATTTCAAAACTGGATATTACTCTGGTACAAAATGGTATGAATATGTATACTAGCTTTATATATAACAATAATAGGAAGGAAATGAATAATATGGAATGGAACCAAGATGCAAAGGATTTATTGGAAGAGCTTGTAAAACCAATGCCAATTTTTGTACGTCCAATGGTTAAAAAGAAAATAGTGACTATTATTTTGGATGGCGCTGAGGGCGAAAGTGTAAGTAAGGATGATGTTGTAAAAGGCTACATACTTGCATCCCCTGGGGATATGCAAGAA
>JAIMAD010000474.1 GCA_023512145.1 Bacillus sp. (in: firmicutes)
ACGACATTGTTTTTGCCATTGGCCCGGCCGGCACAGGTAAAACATTTTTGGCAGTAGCCATGGCCGTTACTGCCTTCCGTAACAGGGAAGTGGACAGGATCATTTTAGTAAGGCCGGCTGTTGAAGCAGGGGAATCACTTGGATTTCTGCCAGGTGATTTAAAAGAGAAGGTAGATCCCTATTTAAGACCGCTGTATGATGCCCTCCATGATGTTCTAGGAGCAGAACATACACAAAGGTTAATTGAACGTGGAACCATCGAAATTGCCCCACTTGCCTATATGCGAGGGCGTACATTGGATGATGCTTTTGTAATTCTAGACGAGGCGCAAAATACTACCGATAGGCAAATGAAGATGTTTTTAACAAGGCTTGGTTTTGGTTCGAAGATGGTGATTACCGGTGACCAAACACAGATTGATTTACCAAAAGGTGCGAAATCAGGATTAATTGTTGTCGAAGGTATGTTGAAAAATGTAAATGGTATTTCCTTTACCTTTTTAGAAAAAAGTGATGTGGTCCGTCATCCACTGGTCAGTAAAATTATTGAAGCATATGAGATGAAATCAATCCAACAGTAAATCGAGGGATAAACCTGCTTTTAAGGGCTTATCCCTCTTTTCTTTAAAAAATTGTCCGCCAAATGAATCTTCGCCTAAAGAAGGTGAAACTTCTCTAAAAAACTGTTATGATTTTACATAAAGTAAGAAATTCATCAAAATATGCAGATTTATCTGGAAACGATTAAAATGAATTATTTTCATGGCCGTGGTTGGAGGGATTTAGTTGGATAAACTACAGCACCGCTTCACAAGGATCCGAAAGCTGCTCGATATTACTTTTTTTCGGGTACTCTTCTTTCTTGTGTTAGGTAGCGTATTGGGCATAGCTATGTATAGTAATGTAAAACCAGAAAAACTAGATTTAAGCTTATTTTCGGTTGCTGAAAAAACGATTCGTTCCCCTGGAACTGTGGAAGATAAGAAAAGCACGGAAAACAAGCGTAAAGATGCTCTTGACCAAGTGCAGGATGTATACGCCCTTAAAAAAGAGTACACTCAGAATCGAGTCGATTTAATTAGCTCTATTTTTCAAGCAACTGCTGAAGTTAATAATGAGATTAAGGAAGAAATGAAAAAGCAAGAAGAAGATGCAACGGAAGAAAAACCAGCTAAAGGAGAACCAAGTATTGCAGAAAAAATGAACAGGTTAACAGCGGAATTAACGCCAAGTGTTTCGAAAGAACTTTCTGAACAAGTCTTTTCTGCTTTAGTCCAAGCTGGTATTAATGAGGAATTGTCGATTGCGGAGGATTTGACCGTTACATCTATCAACAATGTGATGTCCCAAAGGATTTCTGCAGATGAAGTAGAAAATGCAAAAAAAAGAGTGGAAGAAGAATTAAAATATACAACCTTACCTGATAATTTAAGAAAAGCTGTCATCGAACTAGGAAGATATGCGGTCATACAGAATGAATTTTATGATCCTACAGCTACAGAGGAACTGCGGCAGCAAGCGGTTGAAAGCGTGGAGTCAGTAAAAATCCTACAGGGACAAATTATTGTGGAACAAGGAGAATTAATTAACCAGGATATTTATCGACAGTTACAGTTAGTTGGCCTACTAGATAATGAGAAGTCCTTTAAACCATTAATTGGATTAATGGTATTAATCGTGATTATCCTTTCGTCTATTTATTATTATTTTTATCAATTGAAGTCTCTTCCCGAAAAAAGACAAACTTACTTGTTATTGTTTGGGATCATTTTCATCTTTTCGATTATTATTATGAAAATTATTAGTATGTTTCAAATCTTTAATTATGCGGGAATTGGCTACCTTTTCCCTGCTGCAATGGGTGGCATGCTAATTAAGATCCTTATCGATGAAAAGCTTGCCATCCTCACGTCACTTGTTATGGCGGTGTGCGGTAGCGTTCTGTTCAACGAGGGGATAACAGGTACCATGAACTTTTCAGAGGGTATCTATATCCTTTTCAGCGCCTTAGCGGGGATTTTATTCTTGAGTAACCAGAATCAACGTGCTAAAATTTTACAGGCTGGCACATTTGCGGCCTTCGTGAATATGTTAACCATTTTGTCGTTACTGTTTTTGTCTAACGGACAGTTTTCTGGATTAGAATATGGATATTATTTGATTGCTGCACTTGTTTCAGGGATTGGGTCATCTGTATTAACAATTGGCCTATTGCCTTTCTTTGAAGGGAGTTTTGGAATCCTATCGACGATGCGGTTGATTGAACTTTCTAATCCGAACCATCCACTTCTCAGGAAAATTTTAATGGAAGCACCAGGTTCCTACCACCATAGTGTAATGGTTGCCAATTTAGCGGAATCAGGCTGTGAGGCAATCGGAGCAAATGGCCTTTTAGCAAGGGTGGGAAGCTATTACCATGATATTGGGAAAACAAGAAGACCCAACTTTTTTATTGAAAATCAAATGCACGATAATCCACATGATCGTCTGCCGCCAAATAAAAGTGCAAATATCATAATTTCTCACGTACCTGATGGTTCTACTATTTTAAAGAAATTCCATATGCCAAAGGAAATTATCGATATTGCTGAACAGCATCATGGGACAACCTTGTTAAAATTCTTTTATCATAAGGCGAGCCAAAGTAATCCAGCGCTTTTAGAAGAGGAATATCGCTATCCAGGTCCAAAAGCGCAAACAAAAGAGTCTGCGGTGGTGGGTATTGCTGATAGTGTTGAGGCAGCCGTCCGTTCTTTATCACAGCCTACGCCTGATTTAATTGAATCGCTCGTCATGAAGATTATTGCAGATCGACTCCAGGATGGTCAATTAAATGAATGTGATATTACGATGAGAGAAATTGATATCGTCTCCCACACTTTATGTGAAACGTTAAAGGGGATTTTTCACTCCAGGATAGAATATCCAGAAATGACTAAGAAGGTGGAACATGTATGACATTACTCATTGATTGTATCGACGAAACGAACGAACTGATAGATGAACAAATACTTGAAATCGAAAGATTAATAAATTTTGTGGCAAAAAAACAGGGCATAAAAGAGCATAGCGAAGTGTCCGTAACCTTTGTCTCAAATGAGAGAATTCAAGAGATTAACCGGGAATACCGCTTGAAAGATATAGCTACTGATGTGATTTCGTTCGCAATGGAGGAACTTGGGGAAGGGGAGATAGCGCTGATCGGTGCCGAAATGCCACGTGTTTTGGGTGATATTATTATCTCTATTCCAAAAGCAAAGGAACAGGCGGAGGAATATGGGCACTCCTTTTTACGGGAACTTGGGTTTCTAGCTGTACATGGCTTCTTACATCTTTTGGGGTATGATCATATGTCAGAGGATGAAGAAAAAGAAATGTTCACACTGCAAAAGGACTTTTTAAACGAGTATGGACTTACACGATAAACGAACATCACAGCCCGTGTTGAACTCATTTTCATTTGCGTGCGCCGGAATCGTGACTGCCCTTAGTTCAGAGAGAAATATGCGCTTTCATTTATTT
>JAIMAD010000475.1 GCA_023512145.1 Bacillus sp. (in: firmicutes)
GATAATAAACCATCCCCAAAACTTTTATGTTCCGTACCCGAGACATCTGATGTATTCAACATTCCCAGCTCCATAAACGTGCCTGAATCTACTAAAATATCAATTCTTTCCCGTGCTGTTAACAAGCCTCTTTCATGCTGGGCAACAACTTTTTCTTTACCTCCACCTAGAAGTGCGGCCTCTTTTCTAACCAAAAGTTCATCTGCGAGCTGTTGATTAGTCTTCACATTCCACCTACTCTCTTCTTACTGCCCAAATGCCACATCCTGACCGGTTGGTATTTAAAATAGTGTGAACAACCCAAATCCTAGGGGTACGTTTCCTTTCAAAAAGTGAAAGCCCGACTTCGTTCTAGTTCCTAATCACAGTAGTTAATTTCCCTGCATTCTGATTGATGGTTTGTAGTGCCTCTTTGTATTCAACCTCTAAACGGGTAATAATTGCAGCAGTTGATTCAATCCGATCAATTGCGCCAACACCATGGCCTGCAGACCATATATCCCGCCAAGCTTTAGACTTTGTTTCTTTTTGCATATTATCAAAGTCTACCTTATCTTTTTTCACTAGACTCTCCGGATCTAAGCCAGCTTTGACAATGCTTGGTTTTAGCATATTACACATGATTCCAGAAAACGCATCCGTTAATATGACATCCTCCGCAGAGGCCTCAACAAGCATTTCCCGGTATCCTTCAACTGCCATACTTTCTGTCGCAACGATGAAGCGGGTCCCCATATAGGCAAGATCTGCTCCCGCAGCTTGGGAAGCTAAAATCCCTTTGCCCGTTGAAATCGCACCAGCAAGAACAATAATTCCATCCCAGAAGGTACGGACCAAATCAACAAAGGCAAAGCCATTGATTTGACCAGCATGCCCTCCTGCCCCACTAGCAACTAAAATCAGGCCATCAACACCAGCTGAAGCAGCTTTTTTAGCAAATTTCACATCACTAACATCGGAGAAAACAAGACCACCGTATTCATGGACAATGTCGACGACATGTTTCGGACTTCCTAAAGAAGTAATCACTAATTGCGGCTGATGTTTCTTAATTAACGCCAATTCATCCTGAAGGCGGCTGTAGGAGCTATGTACAACCATATTCATAGCCCATGGCGCAATTTTGAGGTCTGGGTCCGTCGCTCTTACCACTTCCAATTCTTCATTTAATTGTCCCATCCATTGATCAAGAACTTCAATAGGTCTTGCGTTTGGGGCAGGAAATGAACCGATGACTCCATTCAAACAGCAATTTTTCACTAATTCTGGTCCGGAAACTAAAAACATTGGTGCGGCAATGACCGGTAATTTAAGCTGATTCCACCATGCCTTAGGAATAGACTTCTTCATAGTGCACATCCTCTATTTTAGAATTTTCTGAATAAATGTACACTTTTATAGTACCTTAAAATGAATGGTTATTCAATCATTGTGATCTTCAATTATTTTTTTCTTTTAAGCAAAAAATAACGATACAATTTAAAGTATCGTCACTAGAAATTCTATTAAATCATTCAACCTCTTTCGTTGGATAGAACTCAGTCCCGAATTTGTGGTAATATCCTGACCTGTATTATCAGAACCAGATCCAGAAGTTGTCCTCGTCACTGATACGGGCGCGATTCTTTCAGCTCCCCCAAAATTTACTATACCTCCAGAAACCGTTCCAATACAAATCCCTTCTCGATTTATAGGCATAATAAATGCCTCCTTTCACACTATAATATGTACAAGCAGTTAAGCTTGATTAAACATCTTGCTTAAAAACAAGTAAAAGTTTATGTTTACAACCAAAAGAGCTACTTTGTAGAAGCCCCATTAAAAAAAGATTTTCATCTGCATGCTTTCTTTTCCAACGTGCAAATCCACTTATAATATCCTAATATACCAAGCAACAGAAACGGATCAAGGAGTGCAGCGTGCCACAGCTTCCACCATCCATAATTAAAATACCCCCATGGCTCAGGAAGTAAGGTAAGTGATTCGTAAATTAAGATAGCAATTACGAACACGACGATATAAAGAATTTGTCTTGTGATTTTACGTTTAAAAGGATAAAAATTTAAAAAGATCATATTGGCTGCTGGCACAATGAATGTGTGTGGAAATATTCCCAGCCAATCAATTTCTTTGCTAAAATACCAGTATCCATGGTATTTATATTCAATGAAAGTATCGAAGAGGACCTGAAGTGCAATCGTAAATGTCCAAATATGAACAATTTGGTTAGCGGTTAATCTTTTATTTGTCTGAAAGGCGATAAAATTAAATGTGACAACGGCAATCATTAGTCCTAACATCGTTTCTTCCTTTTTTATTATAAATTACCCCATTTGCTAGGCACACTATACATTCATTAAAAATTTCTGCCTCTATGGTTACGTCCTTCCATTTTTCATTCAACTAAAAATTAAATCTACTAAATCAGTGAGCGAAAGATAATTAAAGGGTATTACTACTTATTTTGCAGTTCATTTCTCATTAAAAATCTAGTCTAATCGATAGTAATCAAGTAAAATGGAATAATGGATTAATTCTGGAACAAAGTGAGGTTTACAAAAAATGAGCTTATTATCGGTGGAAAATTTATCACATACATTCGGGGACCGTACTTTATTTAAAGACGTTTCCTTTCGACTTTTAGCAGAAGATCATGTTGGACTTGTTGGTGCCAATGGCGTTGGTAAATCTACATTAATGGAAATTATTACTGAACAATTGATTCACGATAGCGGCCGGGTTGAATGGACTCCAGGTGTTCATTATGGCTACTTGGATCAGCATACTGCCCTAGTTTCCGGAAAAACAATGCGCGATATCTTGCGCGATGCCTTCCTACCCCTTTTTGAAAAAGAAATAGAATTAAATGAAGTTATTGCAAAAATGGCGGATGCCACTCCTGAAGAGTTAGAAGTTCTTTTAGAAAAAATGGGTGCAATTCAAGACGCGCTTGATGCGGGTGGATTTTATACATTAGATATCAAAATTGAAGAAGCCGCACGCGGTTTGGGCCTTGATGCCATTGGCCTAGACCGTGACGTGGCAGCACTTAGTGGTGGACAGCGGACAAAGGTCCTGCTTGCCAAACTACTATTGGAGCAACCGCAAGTCTTATTGCTTGATGAGCCGACAAACTATTTGGACGTCGAGCATATTCGCTGGTTAACTTCTTATTTAAAAGAATACCCACATGCATTTATACTCATTTCCCATGATACGGAATTTATGAATCCTGTTTCCAATGTCATTTTCCAATTAGAATTTTCAAAGCTGTCTCGCTATACAGCGAGTTATGAAAAATTCCTTGAGTTGGCAGAAATCAATAAGAACCAGCATATAAACGCTTATGAAAAACAAATCGATTTTATCAAAAAACAAGAAGATTTTATTTCAAAAAATAAAGCGAGGTACTCCACAACAGGCCGTGCGAAAAGTCGCCAAAAGCAGCTTGATCGGATCGAACGAATTGATCGCCCGGAAACGGCAGTGAAGCCTACTTTTGAATTTAAGGAATCGCGAAGC
>JAIMAD010000476.1 GCA_023512145.1 Bacillus sp. (in: firmicutes)
ACAATAGAGAGGGTTTGCCATGAACTCATATATAAAAGACCAAATTGAATTATTTCAAGATCGTAATCAGAATCGGGGACGTCTATTAGTTAGTTGCCCCGACCAACCAGGAATTGTCTCGGCCATCTCCAAATTTTTATTTTCTTATAATGCAAATATTATTGAATCCAGTCAGTATTCAACCAATCCTGAAGGCGGAATATTTTTTCTCCGGATTGAATTTGAATGTCCGGGTCTAAAGGAAAAAGAGCAAGACATGAAGAAGCGGTTTGCAACAATTGTTGAGAAATTTTCAATGGAATGGACCATTACACGTGTTCATCATGTGAAAAAAGCGGCAATCTTCGTGTCCAAAGAACTTCACTGTTTGCTAGAGCTTTTATGGGAATGGCAAAGTGGCGATTTAATGGCAGACATTGTTGTGGTTATAAGTAATCATGAAGCAGCAAGAGAGGTTGTTGAAGGACTTAATATCCCGTTTTATTACATTCCCGCTAATAAAGAGATCCGTGCACAAGCCGAAGCACAACAGCTACTGCTGCTAGAGAAGTATGATATTGATTTCGTTGTTTTGGCACGGTATATGCAAATCTTGTCACAGAAATTTGTTGACGAAAATCCACATAAAATTATAAATATTCACCATTCCTTCTTACCAGCCTTTGTTGGTGCAAGACCCTATGAACGCGCCTATGACCGCGGTGTTAAAATAATTGGTGCAACCTCCCATTATGTAACAAATGAACTTGATGAGGGACCGATTATCGAACAGGATATCAGCCGTGTCGATCACCGCGATAATGTTGATAATCTAAAAAAGATAGGCCGTAAAATTGAGCGCAGTGTATTGGCTCGCTCCGTGAAATGGCACATCGAAGACCGTATTATCGTTCATCAAAATAAAACAATTGTATTCTAGAGAATCCCTATTTTGGGGTTCTCTTTTTGTTTAGCTCTTTTTTCTAAAAGTTCAGGCCCATTCCTCATTCATTGGTCTCCCTTCTATTACTCTTTCGACAAAATCTATTAAAATTCGAGTGGCCCACCAACCAGCAGAAACAAAGTACCTACTCACACTTGCTTTAGCCCTTACCACTATAGTGTTCTGACCCCAAAAATATCGTCGTAATGTTTTCACATTTCATAAATAATTTTTACTACCACCAAATTTAGGATAAATAGTAAATTAAATATGGTACCATTATAGTCACGAAACGACTTTATTCCCCATCATTCGCAAATGGGTTGGAGGTGACACATTTGGAAACAAGGTTGAAATTTTTACTTACTTACCCTCTTCTTTTTAAATTTCTTTTCTTTATCACTTTAGTTACTGTACCAATTCTAAATAGTATATCCACTGACTTTAATTCTCTGTATGTTCTAATGGTTATCCTTTTTGGTGTAGCCTTTTCAAAATCTTCTAGATGGTTTCTATTTCTTTCTTGTTCCCTTATTGTCATAATTCGCCAATTTGTATTTGTAGAATACGAACAGCCCTTAGCCTTTTTAATCCGCTTGCTCGTTTATTTGACAGTTACCTTTATTTCATCTGAAGTAACAAAGCAACTTTTTGAAATAAAAAGACAAAAAACCGAATTAATAATGGTACTTGCCAAATCATTGGATTCAAGGGATACCTACACAGGTAATCATTCTGAGGATGTTGCCAATTACTCATCACTGATTGCAAAAGAAATGGGTTTATCTAAAACACAATGTGCTTCCATTTTTATCGGTGGATTATTACATGATATTGGTAAAATTGGCATTCCTGAATCAATCCTAACGAAAGCATCTACATTAACTGCTAAAGAATATGAAATTATTAAACAACATCCCCTCATTGGCTATGAAACAATAAAACACGTAACATTTTTAAAAAAAGACGAAATACTGGATATGGTCCTTCACCATCATGAGCGTTATGACGGAAAAGGATACCCTCACAGGTTAAAAGGAGAAGAAATCCCTCTTGCATCCCGTATCTTAGCTATCGCTGATTCCTTTGATGCAATGACCTCAAAACGTAATTATCGAAATGCACTAGACTTAGAGGCTGTAATGGTTGAAATTACGAGTAACAAAGGGACGCAGTTTGACCCGATCATTGTTGATATTTTTATAAGTATGTTGAAAAAGGATGTAACAGGAACAATTTTCGCAAATCATTCCGATAAAAAAAGTGGTTAAAATGATCTAGGTTTTGAACATTAAATAACTGGCGAGAACAAACATTAATTATTTAAAAAACCCACAGGTGTATCATTTTCTCTGTGGGTTTTCGTATACTCATCTATCCAATAAAGCCCATCGCAGCGGCGATCAAAGCTAAATACATGATATGCCAAAAAACAATACAATCCTTTTTCCCCTATCAAAATAAAAGTTCGAAAATAATTCAATATTCCTATTAAAATTTCTATTTCTAGTTTGTCAGAAATAGTATATACTAATCTAGGAATATATAACAAATTATAGGAGGAAAGTATTTTGAAGCGTCTTTTGTCTGTTTTATTAGCAATTGCTCTATCTATTGGGTTGATACCCTTCACTGCTTTTGCACAGATTAATTCTCAGGATCAAGAGTATCAAACCTTTTTACAAGAAATCGGTATGTCTGAAGGTGAATTTCAAACATACATAGAAGAAATGTATGATTATACCCTAGCAGACTTTGATTCAGTCTCAGAATTAAAAGATTCTCTGGGAGATCTCCTTGACGAAAATAATCTGCAAGAAATCCTTGTTGACTTTGAAATATCGAAACAAGAACTGGAAGATCTTCTCACTGAAAATGGAACTTCCTTGGAAGATTACGTGTTTTTTGACGACCTTTACTTTGAAGTTATGTATTTAGTATACGAGGAAGAACTAACTCTGATAAATGATGAAAGCCTTAAACAGCTTCTTGAGGATTATGAGTTTGAATCCAAAGAAGAACTTGTAACGTTTTTAAATAACTATGATGACTCGATTGAAAACTATGAATACATCGAAGATCTTGAATTAGCAGTATTAGGATATATCTATCTTGAAGCAAAAGACAATTTAATCAATGTTCTTGATCAGTTCGGCTTATCACTTGCAGAAGCCAACAATCTTGCAAATTATGCTTTAAAATTATTCGAAGACCCTAATGTCGATCCGGAAGTTTTCTTCACAAAATTAGAGGGAATTTCGAACAACCTTATGTCCTTCCGCAATTTCGACAGCGCTGATGACCTGTCCGCTACAGATATTGCTGAAATACTAGGTATTTGGAATGATCTGCTTAATCTTTTCGACTTAAATACTGAATTTTATTTAACCAAAGATGGAAAAACAACACCTATTTCAGTGGAAGCTCTTATGAATATGGATTCGATCAATGGTGCTGATTTGCTGATTAAAATCTTCTCTAAAGACGGAAAATTTCTTGCCGATATGGTGATTACAGCTGAAATGTTCAATTCTGATTACCTGGAAGAAACGGGTAAAAACCTTGAGGAAACAGAGGAAGCTGTAAAAGAGGTTATCAA
>JAIMAD010000477.1 GCA_023512145.1 Bacillus sp. (in: firmicutes)
AATAAGAGTGTTGAATCCCTATAAAATTTTAAAGGGATTTTTCATGTTTATAATGTAAAACGACACTCGGTGTCATTACTCAAAAGTATTGATACAAGAAAATAAAAGAAGTAATTTAAGGCTGTCAAGAGGTGTCATATCTTATATTCAAAAGTGAGAGGGTGAAAACAATGAATTATGGATACTGGCGGGTTAGTAGAGTGGGCAAGGAATTACAGGCACAAATTGACCAGTGCCCATCCTCGCCTTGAGAGTGTTCGACAAAATTAGACAAAATAAAAACCCCTCAATTGAGAGGTTTAATTCCTATTTTTTACGATAAATGGCATAATGTTCGCCTTTGATGACTAATTCTTTTTCAACTTTATTTAGTTCTTTTTTTAATCTGAACATAGCCATCTCTTTTGCCCTCTCGCTTGTAGTCCCGAAGCAGTTCCAAACTGTGCATTCTTTTGTGCTTGCCATTGCCATAAAGTGATCTCCATAATCAAATATTTTTACTTTAACCCGATCCTTTCTGTTGAAAAACAACATCCCAACACACACCTTATTAGTTGATACTAGTTGTATTAGACAACGATAAAGAATGTCCTTGTTACATATTTGTGAAATCTACTCTCCCAGATTAGATAGGGTGTATTTCCATTCGCATTGTCAGCTTAGACTTCTGAGGAATAGCTCACACAATACCAATTTTCCATACTCCTTTCCTGGAAGATGCTTCATTTTCGATTCTAGAAACCATTTCTAACAATAAATGCACTTTTTTCTCTTAATGTTGCTATTCATAGCACAAAATCATCCAAACTGTCGTCTATTTCTTCCTGGGTGATACCGATATAGTCCATGGTGATCTTGGGCGTGGAATGATTCAAAATCTGTTGCAGCTTGGCTACATCCATGGTTTTCTTGTAAAACCAATACCCGAATGTTTTCCGCATGGTATGGGTTCCAATGCCTTCATCAATGTCTACCATTTTAGCGGCCTTCACAAGCTGCCTATACGCTTGCGTTGTGGTAATGTGACTTGCGCCCTGGCGGCTTGGGTATAGCCATTCTGAATCAATTTCAGCGATGTACGCCTGGATTTCTTCGTAGATGTTTAACAAGGTTACTTTCCTGGGTTTGTCGGTCTTACTTTCTTTGACGAAAATATTCTGCTTCCGCCTCACGTCCTTAACCTTCATCTTCACTAAGTCCCCAATCCGTAAACCAGTATTGATACCGATAAGAAACAAAATGTAGTCGCGTTGGCCACACCATTTCTTCAAACTCCATTTCATGTCCTCAATCTGTTCCTTGCTTCTTAGTGGTTGGACATCATAAGGTACTCCCTTCACATTCGTCATTTTCTTCTTCCTCCCTTTCGTCCCTTTAAAATCAATGGATTGAGTGTATGATTTTCTTGTGTTATTTCCATTATTATCCATTTTATTAAGAAGTGCAAGAAACAAAGGGAAATGAGTGTAATAAAATATGTAAATTCTTACACTCATTTTAAAAAAAACCATCTAAGAATAAGATGGTTTTCTCACTTGGTTATTCAATTAATGCACCATCCGTTCAAAAGACAAGCGATCCTTATTAGTGTTGAACAGAGTTACTGAATATAGCTAATTGAAAATACCTTGTGAATTAAATCGTTAGCTTATGTACCGATAAAGGATAGAACAAATTTAAGTGGACATTCTATTATCTGTAAAAACCTGCATACAAAAGAGTATGTCTACATATTAAATTGTTTTGCTAATGTATCGTATTTTCGTAATTCGTATATATTTCTAAATGTTTGTTCTACAATCTCCAAACCTGATACCAAAATTTTACGCTTAGGATTATTCAACTTGTGAACAGTTTGATTACCTAATTTTCTGATTATGTGCAAAATAACAGTTTGCCCTTCAGTTAGCACACCTTTTTCTACAAGCCCATTAATTTTACCATTGAGACTGGAACTTCTAACTGGATTTCCTTCATTATCAAGTTTTATTTTTCCGGTTTCATCATCAATTACATAACCTTTAGTGATTGAAAGGTCATTACATATACCTTCGATAATCATCCGTAGTCCTGCTGCAGCTAATAAATAATGTTTTAGCTCAAAATTGGCCACTACTTGTTTATACAGTGTATCTAACACTTCAGGTAAATGTTGAAATTCAACAATATGATAATTATTTTCATTACTTATATTATTTATTGGTTCAGGTGGATAAATAGTTATATCATCTAAATCAACATGCTCATGGTCATTTCCATTCTCATCATATATAGAAAAATGCATAGATATATCATCAAAATCTTTTATAAAATTAATTGCGTCACATCCCATACACTGACTAATTATATAATCCTCTGACCAAAAATATCCACCTTCTTCGTCATCATCACCAATAGAATGCTTATGAATAATTACATGATTCGTTTTGTTATTACACCTTCTACAAAACACTTTATTCCGAAAACGCTCTAGCTCTTTCAAAAAAATTCCCCCTTTATATTATTATAACGAAAAGTGAGGGGAGGTGTTGGAAATTCTTAATCCAAGCCATCGTATATAATCTTGCTAATATTCAATAATCTGGTCCGATTGTTGAGTAAACATCAAACACCACTCATGAACCTGTTTCCTTCTGTATTCCGTTGTCGAATCCCAAAGGAATATATGAATATAAGCTGCGCCATTTAATGATGTAAGATTAGGGTCAGTATTACTACCGGTTACACAGTTTCCTCCCGCTTGGTGAAACGAGTCGTTACCCTGTTGAAGGATGATTAGACGATGAAGGATTTCAGACTTACATGTTTTGCATCAGGGACTATTCTATTGCATTCCTCCAGGCTCACCCATGATCGGGGCACGGTCGATAGGTTTGATAGCTGGTTCTCTTTTGAAGGAGGGTTTGACGAGAGGTCAATAGAAAAGCAGGGACATCATAGGAAAGCGGGCACACATTAAAAGAACGGTGACAACGAAGACAAAACGGTAGCTCTCATTAAATTCGGGGGGGGTAGGTGTGTGATCGCGAGTGCCACTCCACTCCTCTATACCTCACGCTGTATTTTTTTAAAAAATAACCCATTTACAATGGAAATAAATGTAAAATACTTTCTTGCTATTTCCAACAAGACTAAGAGAAGGGAGCTTTCCTTTAATAAGGATTGCGTTCTTTTGTGTTATAGGGCCCAATTGTTGAACAACATCTTTAAGGGATACTGGATATTTATGTTAAAATATAGATGAGATTGTGAATAATTATACTTAAACTAAATGGGCGGAATAGTTTAAAAGAAGTGTTATTAAAGGGAATGAAAATATTGAACTGGTTAAAGGCAAATCGAGTAATACAATAGGAATACAAGAAAAGAAATAAAAAGGACCTTAATCGGTCCTTTTTTGTTTTCTTGCTTCCATTCTTTTCTTTATTTTTTCTACCAAACTTCTTAATAATGTTTCATTACCAGAAAGTAAAAATCGGTCCGACCAAGAAGCAATCGTCATATTCATC
>JAIMAD010000478.1 GCA_023512145.1 Bacillus sp. (in: firmicutes)
GGGGAATTGGTTCATTAAATGTTGGCCATTGTCCTCCAAAAGTTGTCGAAGCAATCAAAACGCAAGTGGAGAAATACCTTCATCCTTGTTTTCATGTCATGATGTATGAGCCATATATTGCACTTGCTGAAAAATTAAATGAGATTACACCAGGTAATCATCATAAGAAAACATTTTTCTTGAACAGTGGTGCCGAGGCTGTTGAAAATGCAATTAAAATTGCTAGGAAGTATACGGGACGCAAAGCAATCGTCTCTTTTGAACGAGGGTTTCATGGGAGAACATATATGGCGATGTCATTGACTAGTAAAGTGAAACCTTATAAATATGGTTTCGGACCATTTGCACCAGATACCTACAAAATGCCATATCCATACTATTACCGTGCTCCACAAGGCATGACATCGAAGGAAGTAGATCAGATGATCATTGAGCAATTTAATGACTTCTTTTTAAGAGAAGTATCAGCTGATGAAATTGCCGCGATTATTATCGAACCTGTTCAAGGGGAAGGGGGATTTGTTATTCCTTCAAAATACTTTGTACAGGAAGTGAAAAGAATTTGTGAAGAAAATGGGATTCTTTTTATTGCCGACGAAGTTCAAACCGGATTTGGAAGAACAGGAAAAATGTTTGGGATGGAGCATTTTGATGTGATACCTGATTTAATGACCATGTCCAAATCAATCGCGGCTGGTTTACCTATAAGTGCGGTAACAGGTCGTGCCGAGGTAATGGATGCCCCAAATCCAGGTGAAATTGGGGGAACTTTTGGAGGAAGTCCACTTGGATGTGTGGCTGCACTTGAAGTCATCAAAATGATCGAGGAGCAAAAACTACCCGATAGAGCCAATGAAATTGGAAATACGATTGTTTCCTGCTTCACTAACCTACAGCTTCAAGTTCCTTTTATTGGCGATGTTCGTACACTAGGAGCGATGACATCAATTGAAATTGTCAAGGACCCTAAAAACAAGGAACCGAACAAAGTACTGACAGGGAAAATTATCCAAGAAGCACATAAGCAAGGTCTCATTTTAATGAGTGCGGGAATATATGGAAATGTTATTCGGATATTAAGCCCCTTAGTCATAACTGATAGGCAGTTAAATGAAGGAATAGCTGTATTGAAAAAAGTAATTTTAGAACAGTATAGTGGTCAGTAAGTACGATGGACGATACTGGTAATGGTAAAATGCGTAATCTAAACAAGGAATCTTTAATAATAGGGAGTGAAATGATGAAAAAGCAGCATTTATTTATCAACGGGAAGTACTTAATGGCACAAACATACAGCCCACTTTACTCACCCTACTCTGGGGCTCAAATTGCAGAGGTTGCATTTGCAAACAAAGCGGAAATCGAAAAGGCACTTCAAGCAGCAGAGCAGGCAAAAAAACGAATGGCTACTATGCCATTACATGAGCGAGCGACGATTCTTGAACGATTTGTAGAACTCTTAAAAGAAAATGAAAAACAATGTGCGGAACTCATCGCCTTAGAGTCCGCCAAACCGATAAAAGTAGCGGAAGGAGAAGTAACCCGGACCATTATGACCTACAAGCTTGCGGCTGAAGAGGCAAGGCGTATTCATGGCGAAACGATTCCAATGGATGCTGTCCCAGGTGGAGAAGGGCGAATTGCTTATACGATCCGTCAGCCACTCGGAGTTGTTGTAGCAATTACTCCATTTAATTTCCCTATGAATCTAGTTGCTCATAAGGTCGGTCCAGCGATTGCTGCTGGAAATACAATTGTGTTAAAGCCGGCAACCCAAACGCCATTAAGTGCCTATTTTATAGCAGAGCTCCTTCAAAAAGCAGGGCTGCCTGACGGTGCACTAAATGTCATTACTGGAAGTGGCTGTGTTGTTGGTGATCAACTTGTTACAGATGAGCGTGTGAAGAAAATTACCTTTACCGGGAGCCCTAAAGTTGGAATGGATATACGCAAAAAAGCAGGCTTAAAAAAGGTAACACTGGAACTTGGGTCCAATTCAGCATTAATCGTGGATAAGGATGTGGACATTGAATCGATAATATCAAGGGTAGTGGACGGCTCTTTTGCCTATGCAGGCCAAGTTTGTATTTCCATCCAAAGAGTCTATGTTCATGAAGAAATTTACCAACACTTTGTTGACCAATTTGTCACGAAAACAAAAGATTTAAAGCTTGGTGATCCAATGAATAGAGAAACCGACATTTCGGCTCTTATTTCAAAAAGAGATGTGGAACGCTCTTTATTGTGGATTAAGGAAGCAAAAGCGCTTGGTGCAGATTTAGTGACGGGGGGCGTCAGTGAAAACAATATTTTGCATCCTACTGTCTTGTTAAATGTTGATCCAAAGGCGAAAATATCCTGTCAGGAAGCATTTGCTCCTGTTGTACTTATTAATAAAGTCACCTCAATTGAAGAGGCAATCGAACTTGTAAATGAGTCTAGGTACGGCCTCCAGGCTGGAGTATACACAAGAAATATTTATACTGCACTGAATGCTGCCGAAAAATTAGAAGTAGGGGGAGTAATGATTAATGATATCCCGTCATTCCGTGTTGATCATATGCCATATGGTGGAGTAAAAGAAAGCGGTATTGGCAGGGAAGGAGTTAAGTATGCAATCGAAGAAATGACGGAACTTAAGCTAATTGTGATAAAAAACTAAAGATTGTAACAATCATAAGTGGCACTAAAGCAAATAGATCAGATTCGAACAGTGAAAAATTTCTTGTTAGGTTTAGTTACAAGCTGATTGAATTGTAATTTTCTTTCTACTATAATCAAAACCATATATACTGCTTGAAGGTCATATGGAAGGTGAAGGTTAGAATTCCAATCAACCAAGCAATCAATAATCCTCACTAGTGGAAAAGGGAGTGAGTACTTATGATTAGAAGAAAAAGGGATATTTCTGGTTTTCTAAAAAACTTCGAAATATATACGAATTGGGACGGTGCAAAATATTTCCTAACACTCCCTACGGTAAAACCAAAGGGAAACCTAACCATCATGAAGTATCATGATGGCAAATTTAGCTACCATAGAAAAAATGAACTTTATTGGGATATTGACGAAATACAGATCGAACGAGAGATGTTGACGGATATCCTTTGGGGATTCAGGAAGGCTATTAATGAATGTATTAGAGAGAAGGTAGTTTAAACTTCAATTTGTATCTTTTCAAAATCAACAATACCTAATACTGTTTGCTGCTATAAGCAGTTTTTTTTTGCCATTATACAACCTTCTTATTTTTCCCGGTCAGGCACCAGATTCGAATGGACCATAAATTTGGTCCATTTATATTGAGTGGAAGAATCAAGTGAGTAAAGGACGATTCATATAAAAAAGCAAACGACTCAACCATTATTTGTCGCTTGCTTACTATCCAGGGTGAATCTTTCCGAAAATATGGATCTGATTTAAACATCAGAATTTATGTACCTAACAATTCTTTCGCAAATGTCATGAGTGATTAGTGAATCATC
>JAIMAD010000479.1 GCA_023512145.1 Bacillus sp. (in: firmicutes)
CGTTTAGTGAAGTGGCTCGCCTTTGTGTGAGTCTTTTTTCGCTTTTTATAATGAAGATAATAAATGGTGCCTGGCACTTTTATTTATAGATTGAACCCTCTGAAGAGTTTTGGTATTTTTCCATTTCCTAAGAGAGAATGTTTGGCAACTTGTAAGGACCATGTCCGTTATCCCTTCTTGTACTTCATTATTATCCACGTCTTTGATTACATTACTCTTCATTATATTTCCTACATTTCGGAAAACTCTTAAAACCGTTTTTAAATTCCTGTTTCTCACCAAAAATCACTTAAATGATGAATCAGCAATGATCAAAAAAAAAGGACACTAAGTTTACTTAGTGTCCTTGGGACGCACCAAAGGAAACCTAACCTCTAAACCTTAACGAGGTTAGCTGGTGGATTCGGATTTAAAGAGTTGCCCTACTTTTAAAAAATTGATTCACCCTAAGTACAAAATGTACAATAAATTGGTTCCCCCGCTCCTATTAGATTAAGCGATATAAGAATGATTAAAAACTTTTTTAATCATTTATGAAAAAAATACATGTCCACCCAGCTTTACAACTTTAGCCACTGGGGGAAATGCATCTAATTCATTGAAAAAATAATGATATGGACGATTGCGATAATTATGTAGCCAACACTAGTTTTCTCCAAAAATAAATCTTGAAGCACTTTAACAATAATTATTTAGCAAACAGGATTTTGATTTCATTTTCAGCCTCAATCATCCTGCCGAATCGATATCCTTCTATAAGAACACTTCGTTCGTGGTCACTTATTTTACGATTCCATTTCATTTCTAAAAATAAAATGACTTCGTTATAGAAAATTTCTGGATATTCAAATGGTTCATTCATATATATGTCTCCTTCCTTTTCTATATCGTCCCTTGGCAGACAGCTTTGTCCAGTATTTAAAATTGATTTTAACAGAAGGAATAATAAGTGCAAGTACTTTCATCCCATAACCTAGCATTTGATGAATCAACTGAAGGTATTCAGGATGGTAATATTGATGCAGCATTCCTTACTGGAGGATAACCAGTTGGAGCAGTAGAAGCTTTAGCAGCACTTAAAGATTTAGTTATTATTCCAATTGCATCGGATAAAATTGATGCCTTAATTAAGAAATACCCATATTATGCAAAAGATACAAAGGTCTTCTTGATTAATTAACTAACTAAATAAAATATAAGGTTGGCTAAAAAACAATGGTTCAGTCTCCTCCATTACAATAGCTAGTAGTAGAAACATATACTACTAGCTATTATGGATAAACGAGAGAATTAGTTCCTTCTGTGTTGCCTATCTATTAGCGGGGAAATATGAAAAATAGAAATGGATTAAAATATTCCATATTGGGTAGTTTATTAATCGTCATTGGTATTATTTTTTTCTCCCTTACAAACCCACATTAGCTTTTACCTATCAAAATACAAATAAAATGTTAGCCTATATTCCAGTCGATATGAAAGGTGAAACATTTCAAATCAATATACTCATACAATACATTTGTCAGATGTTTTGGAATCCAATAAAATTGATGTAAACAACACTATTCACGAATATGAATTTCGCTTTGAGGAATTTAACGTCTGTATGCCCTAAAATGCTCCAGGCGGAGAGGAATTTGTTATGAAAGACGGGAAATATTATATAACCAATATGGATCGAATTTTTCCATATCTAGATATTAGGATTGCTCAAACGATACCTCATCACAGTGAGGAAGAGTTGGTGGTCCAGCTAAAGTTGCAATTTTTTCGTCTGCACTTCAAGGGACAATTTGTGGTAGTTCTGTTGCCAATGTTGTCACATCAGGCTCATTTACGGTACCGATGATGAAAAAATTAGGGTATAGTAAGGAATTTGCTGGCGGAGTTGAGGCTGCTGTGTCAACTGGAGGACAACTTATGCCTCCAATTATGGGTGCAGCTGCATTTTTAATGGTAGAATTTATCGGTGGTATTACATATTGGGAAATTGCCAGAGCGGCAGCAATACCAGCTGTCCTATATTTTGCAGGCATTTGGATTATGACTCATTTTGAAGCTAAACGGATCGGATTAAAAGGATTGTCAAAGGAAGAGATGCCAGATCATAAAGAAGTATTAAAGAAAATTTATCTTCTAATACCAATTGTGGCTGTTATCCTCCTATTAATGTCAGGAATGAGTGTAACAAGAGCCGCACTTTGGGCTATTCTCGTTACATTAGCTGTAAGCGCGATTAAAAAGGAATCTAGATTAGGCATTAAAGGCATAATTACCGCATTGGTTGATGGAGCAAGAACGGCATTAACAGTTGCAGCAGCAACTGCCGCTGCGGGTATAATTATTGGTGTTGTTACGAAAACTGGTCTCGGTTTGAAGCTTGCTAATGGCCTATTAGATCTTGCAGGTGGCTATATCTTACCGACATTATTTTTTACGATGATCGCGTCACTTGTTTTTGGAATGGGTGCACCAACTACTGCAAATTATGTTATAACATCAACAATCGCAGCACCAGATTGGTTATTGGATGAGAAGAACCCACTGGATTGAGCGAATCCTTGCTGCGACAGCTGGTTTACTACTTATCTATCCAGAAGGTTATAGTGATATGATAGGATTGTTTATGTTTGCTGTTTTACTGGTCCTACAGTATGTTATTAAACGTGATGACTTAACACCAAAAGCTATGCCAGCACAATGATAGTGAAAATTAGCAAAGAAGTGGCATCGGATAAAATCGAAGACACAAAAACCTTACTTTTTCTAGAGGATTTAAATAGCTATATTAAAAAAGACGACTCAAATTCATTTCTTGAATTCTAGAGTCGTCTTTTTTTCAATTGGTCGCTATATTGACCTCGTTTTAATCCATTAGTTTCAGTATTTTTTTAAATTCACTATAAATATCGCCATTTCCCCTTATAGTTTAATAGTTAAAGGGAGAATGGGTACTAGTCCATTCTCCCTTTATTTTGTATTCAGAATAATTTCCATTGATATTACAAATGTTTTTTAATTTTCGCTAGGACTTCTGCGGCTAGCTCGTTTGTATCTTTATAGTTTTTTGAATCAATGGGTTCAGAATAATGCACAAAGACTTTTGCAGGTGTATTTTTCCCATTAATTCCTGACAATTTATAAGAATCCTTGATAGAAACCGGAATAACTTTAACTCCTGATTTAATAGCAATTCTTAAACTTCCTGATTTAAAATCTCCAATTTGAGGACCTTTACTTCTAGTACCTTCTGGGAAAATGCCCATTGGATGTCCTAATTTTAAATTTTCAATAGCTTGGTTTATAGCCTTTAAGGAATTTCGAGCGTTATCTCTGTCAATAAATACGCAGCCCCGCTCTTTCATCCAATAACCCAATAGAGGAATCTTCTCCATTTCCTTTTTAGCGACAAACGCCATAGTTTGTGGTGCTGTTGAATATAAAAGTGGAATATCCATATTTCCTTGATGGTTCCCAACATATA
>JAIMAD010000480.1 GCA_023512145.1 Bacillus sp. (in: firmicutes)
TTTCTTCCCATTTGTTGGATTTGGTTTTTCTCCATTCTTCTTTTAGTAATGCAAGAAAGAATTCATTCTTGCACGAAGAAATATATGAATTGAAGGGAAATGTTTGTTCAAGAACGGATTTTGTTAAGGTAAATCAGGGCTGTCATAATAGGCAGCTTTCTTATTGAACTGGTATAGTGGAAGTTGTACTTTGGACTAAGTATATGAAAGAAACTGATATCAAAAAAAACATTTGATCTGTTCAAAGAAAACTAGGTTTCAACTTTGGCATTTGAAAGGAGCACCACATGAATATTCATTTCAGCAAATTAACCGAACCTACCTCAACCATCGTGGATGTGTTTAACCGGTGGGAAAACGACCCAACATTGGTCCCTTTGACCCGTCCTAACCGAAACAAAGAAGATATAGAACAACAGAGGATAATGACATTCGATAAACTGACTCAGCGTCTCGAATACATACATATCTTCCTAATTTATTTGGATGACCAGTTGATCGGCGAAATGAACTATATGGTCGATCCGGGTCATCTCTACAAAAAAGAGCTGGGAACTGCCTGGTTAGGGATTACGATAGGTGAGCCGGAAGGCCGGGGAAAGGGGATTGGTTATCTGGCCATGCACTATTTAGAGGAACAGATTAAGCTGCAAGGTCTTAAACGGATGGAACTGGGTGTGTTTGAATTTAACAACCAGGCGCAAAAGCTGTATCAGAAGTTGGGCTACCAGGAAATTGGTCGAATCAAAGATTTCACCTACTGGGAAGATAAAATGTGGTTTGATATTCGCATGGAGAAGTATTTAGGAGACAAATGACCGTTGGTTCACCAAAAATAACGAAATTTTAAATCGAGTGGAGGGCAAGAAAATGATGACGGTTGAAGAAATAAGAAGTTTCACACTGTCCTTACCCGACAACGATGAAGTTTACCATTGGTTTAAGAGCCCAATTTAACTAGTAAGGGACGATGGTTTGATGCTGTGGTGAATGGTATTATTAAAGGTGCCCAAACACCTAAAGAACTTTTTGTATTGTAGAAAAATCTGGAGCCACTTTAGGCTCTTTTTCTTATTTTACTAAGTCACAGTTTAGTGGAAGAAGGACTTTGGACAACCTTTAGAGAAGAATGTCAGAACCATTAAATTAAGGAGAGACGGTTGGACATGATTAAAGTTGCTATTTTGATTTATATGGAACTTTGTTGAATCGAGATGAGTCAGTAAAAATGTTCATTCACAAACAATACGATCGATTGAATAATTTCGTGGGTTTTATTCCAAAAGGGAAGTCCGGAAAAAGATTTATCCAAATGGATAACCGAGATATGTTTGGAAAGATGAAGTGTATCTACAATTAGTTGCTGACTTGGCAAGTTAAACGATTATTCGACTGAGTGGCATTATTTTTTAAAAGTTTTAGATGATAAAGGAGTGATTCGTGATTGGATACTATTGAGATAAGAAGACCAAAAATGGACGACAATGAACAGCTAAATCAATTTTTTAGTAAAGTCATTAGCGATACATTTGCTAAAGAAGGTTTAGCAGAGTTACTTGATGATATAAATAATGAAATTGAAACAAAGAAACAATACTTGTTAGGTGACTGGGCTAGCAATGGGGAAAATAGATATTTTTGCTAGCTTTAGATAAAAATAATAAAAAAATCATCGGCACAATTGAATATGGTCCTGTCAGTGAGTTGATTAGTAGTTGCACAAATGGAGCAATGGATGAATTGGTTGAAGTAGGAACTGTATTTGTTCATCCCGATTTTCAAAGACGTGGTGTCGGGACATTACTAATAAATGTAATTCTTCTGACTTTGCAGAATAGGGGGATCGCAGAATTTTGTTTGGATAGTGGTTATACCGATGCCCAAAAGGTATGGAAAAAGAAGTTCGGAGCACCTGATTATGTTTTGAAGGATTACTGGGGTGAAGGAAACGATCATTTGATTTGGAAAAGAAGGACAAATGATATGGCTATATTATTTCATATTTGAATTGATGGAAGATACACATTAGCAGGCAAGCAGTGGAAGAATTTCTGTCTTAACCTAATTACCGATATTCGGACATTCATAAAGGGGTTTTACAGTCATGCAACGGATAACATTTATGATTAAACAATTCATAAAAGAGCCATTGTGGTTTAAAATACTAATCTCTACAACCATGCTTATTTCGATTGTTTTTAGCAGTTCATTTTTTTCAAATAACGTTTATTATCAAAGCTGTTCCAAATTAGCTGCTGCTATCTTTTTTTGTGTTTATGGTCTAAAGATGAGGAGGAATCGTGTTACTTCTACCATTCTATTTACTTTAGCTGTTGTATGTCTCTACCTATCCATTCTGGCAATATATTAGTCACGGATAATACGTATTCAAACGTTTACGAAAAGAGCCTTAGCAAATAAAATCCCACAAAAATTAGCTAGGATGACTACAATTATCGTCCATTTGCTAATGATTATGAGATTTTCTTTTTAAAAAATCTAAATTTATTCTTGTTGCTATTGAAGATTGTAGATTGATAACACGGAAGGTGCCTTAGACTACATGTTCATGATCTTTATTAGTAGGGATACCTTCCATTTTTTTCAGTGTTCAGACTCTTCGGGTGCTACCCTATAATGGCTTCTTACAAATCACTTTATCAATGAGCCCGTATTCCAAGGCTTCCTGAGCACTCATGTAATAATCGCGGTCGCTGTCCTTGGCAACCTTGTCAACAGACTGGCCTGTTCGTTCTGCGATGATTTCATTAATATGTTCTCGCAGTTTTAAAATCCTCTTTGCTGAAATTTCAATTTCTGTTGCCTGCCCTTTTACCCCACCGAGTGGCTGATGAATCATGATTTCACTGTTTGGCAGAGCATAGCGCTTTCCTTTTGTGCCGGCAAGGAGCAGCAGTGCACCAAAGGATGCGGCCATGCCCATACAGATTGTACTTACATCCGGTTTAATGTGATCCATGGTATCAAAGATTGCAAATCCAGCTGAGGTGGAACCACCAGGGCTATTAATGTAAATCGAAATGTCCTTTTCAGGATTGTCTGACTCGAGAAACAATAACTGGGCAATCACACTATTGGCAACTTGATCATCAATTTCATCCCCAATCATAATAATCCGGTCTTTTAATAATCGGGAATAAATATCGTAGGAACGTTCTCCCCGATTGGATTGTTCAATAACATATGGAATTGTCGCCATTTAATTTTCCTCCCTATTTTATGCTGCCATGCAGTATGAATTGAGAGGTGATCGTGAATATTTTAACTTCGTCAACCTAGGGATGTTTGCCAGTGCAGGAATTTCTGCTAGCCTATCGAGTAGCACTTTTGGATCTTCTTCCTGCAACGAACGATAGACTAGTTCAACCAACAACTGCTGATCATTTTCTTCACAGATTGTATCCTCAAAATAAAGCGAATTTTCTTTTTCCAGCCGCTTTTTAGCCCTGTGTAGAGT
>JAIMAD010000481.1 GCA_023512145.1 Bacillus sp. (in: firmicutes)
TGATTGGTGTCGGTCGATTCAATATATGTCGAGATTTGTAGAATTGCGGGTAGTGACAGTGGATTGCGCTTCTATTAATCCCAAGTATACTAGAAGACAAAGGCAGCCCTCGACAATCTTCCTCTAAAAAGGGAGATAAAAGCCCAGTATTAAAGCGGCTTGAAGCTATATTTAATCAAACGTTTGATTAGTGTTGAGTTAACGGGAATGTAGGCGAAAAATGATTGTTTATGGAGAAATCGTTCATTTGGAGGGTTCGCAAATAAAAGTAAGTTCACGCCTCCGATCAGGCGTATTTTCAATAGTAACTAGTAAAAAAAGGGCTATTATGCACAAAATAAATAGCTTTACGTGCAAAAATGAGTGATTTTGCATGGATAGTTTATTTTATTCAGCCTTTCAGCTTCGATTATTAAGGTTTGACTATTTTTCCTACAGCTCTCTTGGATTCCCTCATAAGGTCGATGAAGACCAAATAAGGGCCAAAATTTGAGGGAATGGGCGATAACTGTCCTTATGAGGGAAGGAGGAGATTTGGACTTCATTGGAAACTGGAAGTTAGAACCATCACGTTAGCGATTTCGTTCATCTAATGGCTTTTCGGTTTAGGGCAATTCTTAGGACGGAAGGAGTAAATACCGCATTTAGACGAGTTAAGGGGAATGCCACTTCTAACGGGACTAGGGTTTTTCTAAACCAATTAGTGCTTGTGCAAACGTTCACAACCAATCCACAGACTTTATTTTTAATAAGCACTATGATTATTATGTAGAATACAAATTTTAGGGGGAATTGATTTATGGCTGTTCAAACATTTAGGGCAATGGCGCAATTAAAAGAAGGAGTCCAGGTGATTGCTAAATCAAGAAACTTTGAGGTTACGATTGATGAACCAACAGAAATGGGCGGGACGAATACCGGTATGAATCCTGTGGAGTTGCTCCTTTGCTCTCTTGGTGCATGCCAAGCGATTGTTGCACGAGTATATGCGAAAAAATTTGAAATACAGTTTGATGATCTTTGGATTGAAGTGGAAGGGGACATAGATTTAGACGGGTTCTTGCATAAATCAGACGTCCGTCCAGGCTTTTCTGATATTCGCTACAATGTCCATATTGCAACAGAAGAGCCGATAGAAAAAGTGACTGAGTTTGTCAACTTTATCTCTGCTACTTGTCCGATTGAAGATACTATTGCCCATCTGGTTCATGTATCTTTAAACGATATTATTTTGGAACCAATCAAGCGTGTATTGGTTTAAGCTTTATCCTGAATATTATTAGCTGAATTTATAGGCATAAGGGAATGATGTAACTGCCATTCCCTTATTTTAAATGGAGGGGACAGGACCTCGTCCCAATTGCGTACACTCTCTATGTGGCAAGCCTTAAAAGGTTTGCGTATCTGTGCAGAGGCAGGACGGAATAAGGTACAGAATTGTGCAGCATTGAGTTGGTCGCAAAAGTGGAAGTGTGGGGACGGTTCTCTTGCTTCCGTATTTTGTGGTCCAAGAAAGGTTTTGATGTTTGGAAATCACGATAGGGTTCAATGCCATCAAAGGGATAGCTAGTCGAGGATACACTTGACCGGCTATCCCTTTGATGATTGGTGTCGATCAAAGAAGTACTAAGCTCAGCTAATCCCTTGGCATTTAACATGAAAACGTGGGTTGAAGTTTGTGCTTCATAATTTCCAATTTCGTAAGGGATAAGATTCCTATCAAGATTTGTACAAAAGCTATTATATGAGTGGATCATTTCAAATGAGCTACCCCCACTTCAATCCCTGACCAAAGTCCCGATTTATACGATAAGCCTCACTTTTTTAACTACACCACTCGACAATTTTCTTCTGTAAATAGTAGTGTAAATTCAGTATGAAAGCGGGTTGAATCCACATTTAACCAAACGTTTGATTAGTGTTGAGATAACTAGAAAATAGCCTAAGAATGACTGTTTAGAGAGAAACCGTCCCTTTGACTGAAGGGATTTTTTATTTCTATTTATATGTGGGCAACTTCCCGACAATCTTTTTACCTATTTATTATGTAAAAGCCATGGATGACAGGGGCTGCCGCGTTTTTAATCAAACGTTTGGTTAGTTTTTTTAACAGGGGGATTGGGTAGTAATTTGTCTATTAAAAAGTGATTTGGTAGGAAAGCTTGAAAGGAGCAGATATTTACTAAAACCTCCGACTATTTTTTTAACGAAAATGGAGAAGAAACACTTATTTACCAGGTTTTGTAGCGTTTTTAATCAAACGTTTAAGTGGGAAGAAACAGGGGGGAATCTAGTCGAAGTTTGCATTTTACCTGGTAGCAGGTGTCTAAAGGATACTTGGATTATTAACTGAAACTATTCTAACAAGTGGGACCTAGTTAAAAAGCTTGGTATTTGGAAAATAGAGGTACAGCAAAGGTACTGGACTATCACTGGTTCAGCCACTATTCAAAGTTCACTTTTAAAAAATGATTTTCCTATATGGAAGTCAGATACCGACATTTCTTTTATGCCATAGGATGCAGAAAGCCAGAAGGGATGCAGGTTGAAGCCATTTTTAACCAAACGATTGATTAGTGTTGAGATAACTAGAACTTAGTCAAAGAATGAGTGTTTTTGGAGAAAAGGTTCATTGGAATGAATATATTGCTTATTTCGATTAAAATACGGCGATATTTCCGACAATCTTTTTGTATGTTTATGAAATAAAACCTGAAGTAACAGGTTATGCAGCGTATTTAACTAAACGTTTAATTAGTTTTTTCAACTAGGGGATTTGGTTGTAATTTGTCTATTAAGGCCTGATTTGGTTGAAAAAGCTTGCATGGGCAAATGTTTATTAAAACCTTCGCCAATTAATTAAATAAAAAGGGAGTAGAAATCTTTATTTATCAAGGTTCCCTGCAGTTTTAATCAAACGTTTAAGTGGGAAGAAACAGGGGGGAATCTAGTCGAAGCTTGCACCAATCAAATGCCGATAGGTGGAATGTTACTAAGGTTTTGATTCCGATTGTGCTGTTAGCTAGCATGACAAAGTGAGTATCTTCCTATACAAGTTTCGAACTTAATTTTGGCCGCTATCACGACACGATCGTTTTATAGTGGGTTGAAGCTTATTTTCAGATATACAATAACTCCCTATTATTTGTGGTAAAATATACCTAAAAATGTGTATTGTAGATTTTAAGGGGGATATACCTTGAGTGGGAGAAGAACAAAAAAACAACAGAGAGTTTTTGAAGATGGTTTAAAGGGTCTACTAGGATTGGTTGCTATTACTTCATATCTACTAACAAAATCATGGGTAGTTACAGGGATATCAATTGGTATTGCTAGTATTTTAATTATCACCATAGTTGTTTATCAAAACAATAAACAAAACCAAAAGTAAAATGGGGGGCGGAAAGAAATGATCCATCGGCATTGGGTTCTTAGGCTACAACAAGAAGTTATGATTTAGCACATAAATGCAGGCC